>JAJTXZ010000003.1 GCA_021463195.1 Anaerolineae bacterium | reverse complement strand
ATTTATTGGCAGGAACATACACGGTAAAGTGTTAAAGAGCAAGCCGAAATTGTAAGTTAATTTTTTGCCAATTTGTCCCACTTCGAGTTGGGCAATACAAACGGGCGCTTCTATCCTATGGGAATTCGATTTGCCGAAGAACTGGCTTCAGGTAGCCGCGCCCTTTCCCTATATGATCCGGCAAGTGGCAAAACGATTAAAATCGCAAACGAGATACTACTCAATATAGAAGATGATGTATTGGTTGAACGCGGAATAGTTCTGTCACACCTTCCCGTTGGCGATCTTGATTCGCCACAATACATCAAATTTGAGATTGAGAAATAAATGTCGTCCTATTTTTGCCATAATTGACGCAACAGAATTGCATCAATACTTCCCATTTAGTTTTTGATAACTGATGTGTGATGACGCATCACGGCAACATCCTGTCCGTCCAAGACAATGCGCGCGGCGAGACGACGAATTATGCGTATGATGATTTAAGTATCTATGGCTCCACACCAGATGCACTTGAAAAAGCAATGATAGACTGGGGAAAATTCTCCAAATGAGGAGTAATCATGGACGCGCAAAGTAACTCTTTCGTTCAACTACTCGATTATCTCGCCACAGTTAAACGCCAGTTGCACCGCTGTGCTCTCGATCTAAAATCACTACCACAGGTGCTTGATGTAGACAATCGCCTGGAGCCTTGGGATTACCCGGAAAGAGGTTCGACGCTTGAGGGTTACGTGGAAGTAAATCTTCGGGGCGGCAAAACAATCGCTTGGTTATTGCGAGTTACATGGAATGAAACGCAGTGGATGATAAATACCAATGTCGTTGTCAACGAATCCGAGTGGCAGGAAACACTTAAAGAGTTCCCAGAAAGCATAGCCACGACACATGAAGGATTCCTGACAGAGTTGAATCGAGCTGTCACAAACCTCATATTAGATATTAACTCGCGAGATTTTTCCGAAAGTGCATTTGAATGAATTAGGCCAGTGGCGCCCGCGTCAGTTGCACGACAAGCATTGGCACAACCTACTACATCGGCAATTATTTCGAAGTATAGGTTCCAAATTCGGGAACGACGACCTTTAATAAATATTACTATTTCGGATCGCAGCGCGTCGCCGCGCGCATCGCGTCCACACTCTTTTACTTCCAAGGCGACCACCTCGGCTCATCCTCCATCGCGATGACGCAAGCGGGAACATCGTTCTATTCACGGCAGACGTATTTCCCCTATGGTGCGCCGCAAACGACGGAAGGCAGCGCACTCGGCAAAGGCAACACGCCGAATGAAACGAACGCGCAGCCGCCATTTGTTTTCGCATGTTGCTGACAGCGACTGGCTCTCGCTGATCAAAGATCAATATGGCACAATTATTCAAACGTGTGCGAAAAAAAGATGTGGTCGCGTTGGCGAACGGTGGATTGTTGCTCCAGAAATGCGAACGGCGGGTTTTACCCGCCGTCTTGTTTTATATATCCTGCCGCGCGAATTTTTTCTTGAACCCACTGCGCGTCTTCCGCGTCTAACTCTGGCGGCGGCAACGCTTTGGTGTAATCGAGCAAACGTTCGTAATGCACCAAATTAAAACACGCGTCCACTGCCGCTTGCAAATCGAACGCGACATCCGCGTCAGGCGGCAAAAGGGGAATCGGAATCGTCGGCAATTTTCCGCGCAATGGAATCGGAAAAACTGTGGTGCGCGGGCGGCGCTGCACGCGGCTCAAGAAAACAAAATAGGGCACGCTCGGTAATTCGCCGATGAGATAAATGCGTCTGCCCGCGCGCAGCAAATCAATTTCCACCAAATGCGTGCGCGTGCCCAAAAGTTCGACGCGTTTATCATTGTAATCTTCCCAACCCTTGCCGCGTTTATTGCCGGGCGACAAAATTTCAATCACCGTCACGAGCCGCCGTTCCGCCACATCGCGAATCTCCACGCTCAACGCAGGGATTTCTTGCGGAATCGGACTCACAAGTTCCACTATCTCTTCTTGTATTCCCGCCACCACGTATTCCACGAGCGCTTCTTGCGCGCGCGACGCTTCCACCACATGCACATCGGGATAGATGCTGCGCGCTTGCGAAATAATTTCGAGCGCGCTGTCGTCCAGCCAATAATGTTTGTTCAATAGCGCTGTGTAGCGTTCGGGCAGTTTCTGTAACAACTGTTCGCTGATTTGATTTGCAAGTCGGTCATGAAACTCCATCCACATCTCGCCTTCAAGATACGGGTCCATGCCGGGAAACGGTGACGCCATCACAACCTCCCCGCCGCGCGTTCCGCTTGCGCGCGCGCCTCGATGTCGCGAATAAATTCTGTTTTCGCTTCCGTGTAGCCCGGGCGGTCATTGCGAAATTTTTCCGCGAGCGCGTATTTCAATTCCGCGTACTGTTGCGCGGTGTCGGGATGCGCGCGCAAATAATCGCGAAAATTCAAATGCCGCTCGATTTCGGGATTGTTCTGCGCGTACAAATGAAGATGGCGCGTACTGGGTTTCTCATCTCGAAAATAAACGCGCCCTTGAACCTCATTCTCGCCCAAACAGATGTAACCCAATCGAATGATGGGCGTGATCGAACGCAATGCGTCAGTTTCATTTTCGACAATGATCATAATGTCAATGATTGGTTTCGCGTCGAGACCGACAACGGACGTGCTGCCGATATGTTCAATTTGCGCATTCACAGCGCGCAGGGCATCCAACAACTGGACGCGGTCTTGCGCGAATTGATTCGCCCACTGCGGGTCATACGCTGCGACAATAAGCGGGGCGTCCATTTCAATCGAGCGAAAAACCCAACTCGCGCAGCAACCGATCATCGCGCCGCCACTGCGGACGCACCTTGACGATCAATTCCAAATACACTTGATGTCCGAGCCACGCCTCGATTTCTTTGCGCGCCGCTTGCCCCGCTTTTTTCAACATACTCCCGCGCTCGCCGATCACGATCGCTTTTTGCGAATCCTTTTCCACCCAAATCGTCGCGGAAATGTAGGTCAACTGCGGCGAACGCTCTTCCCATTCGTCCACCTGCACCGCAATCGAATGTGGCACTTCTTGGCGCGTATTCAAAAGCAACTGTTCGCGCACGAGTTCGCCCGCGAGAAATCGCATCGGCGTATCGGTGATTTCATCTTCAGGATACAGCGCCGGACCTTCGGGCAACCGCGCCACAATCATCTCGAGCAACTTGTCCGTATTTTCATTTTTCGTCGCGGACAAGCGCATCCAATCATCATGTTTCACCAAATCAAAAAACGCTTGCGTAATTTCGCCAATCGCGTCGCGTTTCAGCAAATCCATTTTATTCAGCGCGAGCAGCACAGGCGCTTTTGTACGCGTGTTCAACATTTCCGCGATGTCTTCATCTTCACGCGTCGGCATTTTAGAACCATCCACGACAAACACCACAACATCCACATCGTCGAGCGTGTCCACCGCCGAACGCACCATAAATTTGCCGAGTGGATGAATCGGGCGATGAATGCCCGGCGTGTCCACAAAAACAATTTGCGCGTCAGGACGCGTTAAAATGCCGCGCACCACACGGCGCGTCGTTTGCGGCTTGTCGGAAACAATCGTTACTTTGGCGCCGACGAACAAATTCAGCAGCGTTGATTTGCCCACATTCGGGCGTCCGACGATGACACAAAAGCCCGCGCGATGCAGCGACACAGGCGTTTCGATGATTGGGTCATTAGTAGATTCTTTTTTACGTCGTGGCATAATTCCTCAGCGCATAAAAATAAAACGCGGCAAACTCGCGCAGCAAATTTCCGCCATCCCGCCAACGTGGATTCGTCACCACACCCGACGCCGAGATATTGGAAATGCCGAAACGCTTGAACGCGAGTTCCGCGCGCGGAATATGATAATAATGCGAAACAATGACAACCGATTCAAAAGCGCGCGCGCGCATAATTTCTTTGGCGCGCCGCGCGGTGGCAAACGTATCATAGCCGCTGCGATCGGCGATAATTCGTTCAGCGGGAACGCCGCGCGCCATCAGATATTCGCGCATCACGTCCGCTTCTTCATATCCTTCGCGCCCCAATCCGCCGCTGACAATGATATTTCTTACGACGCCCGTTTGATACAATTCCACTCCGCGTTCGAGCCGCTCGCGCAGCCAAAACGAAGGCACTCCACTGGGTAAAACACGCGTTCCCAAAATAACCGCCACGTCCGAACGCTGTGGCTGCGTGTGCGTTCCAAGCCAAACGATGAGCGCCGAATGCAGCGCAATCCAGCCGACCGCGCTCGCCGCCAACACAAGCGCAATCCGCATCAGACGCGGTCCTGCCATTGTTCAATCGCTTGCGCCAGCGCGTCCAACGCCACCGCGCGCGCGCCATCCTCTTGCCGCGCTTTGAATTCAACTATATTCTGCGCGACGGTTTTCGGCCCGATGGTCACGCGCAGCGGCATCCCGAGCAAATCGGCGTCATTGAATTTTACGCCCGCGCTTTCATTGCGGTCGTCCACCAACACATCCAACCCTTGCAATTCCAACGCGTCAATCACGCGCGCCAACACGGGCGCGACTTCGGGTTTGTCCGCGTTCAGCGCGACGATATGCGCGTCGAACGGCGCCAGCGCGCGCGTCCACACAATTCCCCGGTCGTCGTGATGCGCGCCGACATGCGCCAGCAAGACCGCGCCCAAATCAAAAACCATTTCCACCGCAAACAATTTGCGCGCCTTGCCGTTTACGTCCAGGAAACTCGCGTCCAATTCGCGCGGCGCGGCAAGCTGCCCCAACGCGATGCCGCGCGCGAGTTCGAGCGCGCCGCTGCCATCGGGACTTGGGTCGCCCGCGCGCGCCAACGCGATATCCGTGACGACATCGGGCTTGTAATCGCGCGGCGCATTCGTATTCAACAAATGATAATCGGCTCTGTTCGCGCCCGCGACCAAATTCGGCGAATTCACGATGGAATCATCCACGATAATGGTCGCGCCGCGCGCGCCAATCGGCGACGCAAAACCGGGCGTCGCGCCCACGCGCGCGATTTCGTCATCCGTCGCCCACCGCAGCGCGTGGACGCCCAACGCGCGTTTTACTTTGTCTTCGTCAATTTGCAAATCGCCGCGAATGACCGCGAAAATAACGCGTCCCTCCGCCGAATAAAATACCGCTTTGGCGGTGCGACTCGTCGGCACATTCAAAAATCGCGCGAGCGCATCAATCGTCTCGCAATGCGGCGTTTCGATTTCTTGCAATGGCTGCGGCGTTTCCGGCGGCGCGGGCGCTTTAAAGGGCGCTGCCGCCGCGCGCGTTGCCGCGTACGCGCCCGCGTCGCTGCGAAAAACTTCCAAATCGCGCGCGGGCGCGTCGGCGTACCAGACGCGCGTGTCATGCGTGTCCCGCGCGCTGCGCGCGGCGATGCCGGCATAACTAAAAAAATCGGACGCCACTTTATCAAAGACGCGCTGTATTTGCTGCGCCGCGTCGAGACTCGCTTCTAGCGACGCGAACGTCAAACGCGTCACGCCGTCGCTGCGCCAATACACGCGCGCGGGCAGCTGTTTGTACGATTGAATTTCCGTTGCGCCCAACGCGTCAAGCGCGACCTCCGCTCCAGTCCGTATTTCCTGCGCGCCGAGTTCTTTTAATTCGCCGCGCAGCATCCAAAACATTTGCGAAAGGACATTGGACGCGAGCGGCAGATACAACCATTGCCCGTTTGGCATCGGACGAATTAACCCGGCGCGAAACGCAAGACGCAAAGTCGCGTCGCTTATTTCTGACGGCGCGTCGCGTTTGGTTTTGCCAAAAAAGTCAGCGTATCGCATGATAAGTTGAGTATATCTGCGTTTACAAAAAACAAAAAGTAGAGGCGTTCAAATGAACGCCTCTTTTGACAAGTATTTATTTCGGCATCGCCGCCAGCGCATCATACGCCGGATGACCCGCGATGCGGAACGCGTCCAATTCACCACGGTCAAAGTCCAACTGCCACGCCGTCATCACGCCAACCCACCCCTGCTTCTTTGCCCATTGATACGCTTCGACGTACCACTGCGCCGCTTGTTCAGGCGAATTATCCGCGCCCGCCGCGTGACAGGGGCCACCACCGCACGAGCCGCCCGTATGAATGGGCCAGCCGAATTCAGTGGGCCAAATCTGTTTGTTGCCATCGCCGTACTTTACCATGATGTTGCGATAAGTGAGCATGGTGCCCAAAAAGCCCCAGCTGTGATGCCGACTATCAAACGGCGCGCGGAATGAAGCTTCGGGACGATTGCACCCGGGGTCCATGATGTTGCATAACGCGGGAACGTTAAAACCGCTCGGATGCGCGCCGATGGCATCCGAATTTTCTTTTAATCCATTCTGATACATTTGCTCAAGGAAAACGCCATCGTCAATCGCGACTACTCCGTCATTCCAACCGGTCGGCGTCGGCGCGCCCGAAACGACGACAATATCGGGGCATGCCGCTTTGATACGCGGATACGCCGCTTTGAGCATGTCCATATACAACGGCGCGGACAATGGTTTGCCGTGCCACTCGGTCAAGAGATTATGTTCGTTCCACACTTCAATCGCGCCCAGCCCTTTGCCGCAATAGCGCGACGCAAGCCCCGCCATGAAATCCGCCGCATCATTCATATTGTCGGGCGGACCGGAACCACCTGCGCCACCATCCGAACGCGACCACGCGGGCGCGCAGACGACACTGAAAATCACTTTGATGCCGCGCGCGGCGGCTTTGCCAACAAAATCATCCGTCGAACCCAAATCCGCGTTGCCTTTGGAACCTTCCATGTCGCACCAACGCACTTGAATCTTTGCCCAATTAAAACCCATTCCCTGAACTTGATTCAATTCGGCATCGCGGTCTTTGTTGGTCCAATCCAATTGAATTCCATACGCAAACATATCCTTGCCCGCGAAATTTCCGCCCGTTGGCGGCGGCGGCGCGGTTTTGGTCGGCGGCGGCGCGGGATTGTTATCGCCCGTGGACACGGCAGTCGTCGGTTTGGGCTTATTCGTCGCTTTGGGCGCTTCGGTTGACTTGGGCGGTTCAGTCGGCTTGGGCGTAGGTTTCGCTTCGGCGAGTTTTATGACGCCGCTCAGAGGCAAGCCCGCCGAGATTTCACCATCCACCGAAAGCGCGACTTGGATATTGTGTTGACCGCTATCCTTGGGCGCTTGCCAAACCACGCGCGGATCTTGCAGCGATGTTTTGCCGATTTCTTTACCGTCCACTTTCCAAATCAGCTGGAGTTTATTTTCGACAGTCGTCGACTGCATGGATTTGTAATTTTCCAACACCGTCCAGATGCGCTCATCCACGCCATTCTTGACATCATAATCCGCGACCGCGACGCCGCCGAGATTGTATTTCATTGCCAACGCGACTTTGCGCGACAACGAATCCGCGTTTTCCAACCACACCGTATGCGCCTTGTTATTGCTATCCGTGTAATTGAAATAAAGCAGTCCGCTCGGCTCATGCGTCTGAATGCCGCCCGCTTGTTTCAGCCCTTGCATTTCCAGCGTCACATCGGAACCCGGCTGCGCGTTCGGCGGCACGCTCACCGCGCCAATGAGTTTCAACGCGTCGTTAAACGTGACAGGCGAATACGTATCCGCCGTGCTATCGCGCCCTTCCATCGGCGCAACCAACAATAATTTGCTGCGGTCAATTTGCGTCACCGCCCACGCGAGATATTGATCTTGCAGCGAAGGCGCGCCTTCAAACGCGCGCGGGTCGCTGAGCAAGGGAATTTTTATCTGGTCGGCATAGCGTCCCAGCAGCGCCCAATCATAACCGGCGGTATCAAATTCTTCTTCCGAAATGGGAATAGGCGCGGGCAGCGTGACAGTCAAAGTTTTTTGCTGCGCGTGCAGCGCGCTCGCCAACTGTTTGATGAACGCGGTGAACAATTCGCGGTCAGCCGTGCCTATATCTTGATACGAAATGTTATAGCCGCGATACACCTTTTGCACCGCGAGATCCACCAACGCGTGAATGTGCGCCGCGCGCGCGTCGGGATCCATCATCATATTGCCGGTCAAATCGGTGCGCGCGCCATTGGCGTCCACATTCGTAATCGTCGGCACAACCGCGAAATTGGAGGACGCGTTTGTTTCGGGCGACACCAACGGTTCGCCGGCGATGCCGCCCATGTCCGCCAACTGCAAGCCAATCGGATTCACTTGCGCGATGACATTATCCGCCGCGTCCGACAGCACATTGCGCGCTTGAATATCAGCCGAGATGAGCGGCGCGCGCATATTCGTTTGCGCAATCACCACCGCCTGCGGCACAAAATTCAAATTCGATTCCACGCGCTCATCGTCCAGATTGAGCGTAAAGGGAATTTTGAACCAACGCCGATTGAACATCGCGAAAACATCCAGCGTATCGTACGGTTCAACGTCCGGCGGCAGCGGCAGACTCAAATGCGATGCATTGGGTTGTTCGCCCTGAGTCTCAATTTGATACACCGGACTCACCACGTCCAAAGTAGAAGGCAAAGGTTGCGTCACTTGGTCCGCGTTCAGCGCTTCGAGCGTAGTTGTCGCCAAGCGCGCGGCGGCGCCATTTTTTACCGCATCTTCGGGAATCGTAATTTCCGCGCCGTCTGAATTATTCAGCGTCACCCCTTTGCTGCTAAAAGAGGTATAGCCCAAATTGCCAATGCGCGAAGGCAGCGCGAGCGGCGGCAAAATCAGCGCCAAACACGCGAGCGTCGGCAGCAGCGCAAAATAAACCAACGCCGAGCCGGGATGCTTGCCCAGCCAATGCGTAAATTGTTCAAGGGGATTGGAAGGTCCTGCGTTCAAGAGTATCCTTGCGCAAACAGTCACGCCCAATGTGTTGTGAAAACCAAGTGTGACCGCTTGCGACCGCCTTTGAAAAAGACTGCTCTACAACTAGAATCAATGACGCATTATCCAATGCGCCGCAAGCTGCGCGCGCGGACGCGCGGCAGAGCAATCATTCGAACGTTTAATGAAATGCCGGAAATAGTCGTGAGCGCTGGCGTCATTCGCCATTACAGCGCACGAAACAGAAATGAAAGGGCGAGCGGAAACTGCCACGTCTCGATTCAAATTGTTCTTTCGGGTAAAGCGCGGCAACGCGAAAATTTGAACTCGCTATTTCCGTTGTGTCGCGCGGAGCGTGAACGATACTAACACAAGGGATATAAACTCGCAAATTGACAGATATAGTATTAGCGCGAGCCAAAACGCCTACATCTATGCCTTATGCGCGAATTCCGCGACTATTTTTGCGCGGATGACGTGGACGCGGGTGGCGTTTGCGGCGCGACGCGCCCATAAATTTTTGTCAGGTCCAGCAAGCGCGCCGCCAACGCGTCCGTCAACGCGTCCGCGCGCATTCGCCAGCGCCAATTCGGCGGCCCCGCAACGCCGGGCAAATTCATGCGCGCCGCATTGCCCAACGCCAACACATCTTGCGTCGTCGTCATTGCCGTATTCGCCACCGAAGCCCACGCCGCGCGAATCAAATCCCATGCGATATCGCTGCCGTCGGTATTGAGATATTGGCGCGTGAAATGCTTTTCCGTTTCACTCGCGGAATTCCACCAACCAACCGCCGTATCGTTGTCATGCGTGCCGGTATAGACGACCCACGCGCGCGTGTAATTGTGCGGCAAGAACGCGGCTTCGGCGGTGCCGCCAAACGCGAATTGAATAATCTTCATGCCGGGAAATTCAAACTGGCGCAGCAACGCGTCCAAGCCCGCGCGCGCCGCCGCGTCAAAATCGCCCAAATCTTCGGCGATGATACGCGTATCGCCCAATGCTTGCCGCGTGACCTCGAACAATTTTCCGCCGGGACCATATTTCCATTTTCCCTCGCGCGCGGTTTTCGCCGCGGCGGGAATCTCCCAATAATTATAGAATGCGCGGAAATGGTCAATGCGCGCAATGTCGCTCAGCGCAAAGGCGCCGCGAAAACGCTCGATCCACCAGCGATAATTCTGCGCCGCCATCACCTCCCACCGATACAACGGATGGCCCCAAAATTGACCGTCTTGACTGAAATAATCCGGCGGCACGCCCGAAACCAACGTCGGATTCAAGTCCGCATCGAGCGCGAACAATTCCGGATTCGCCCACACATCGCAGCAATCGCGCGCGACATAAATCGGAATATCGCCGATAATTTCAATGCCCCGCGCGTTGGCATACGCTTTGAGCGCCAACCACTGTTCGTAAAAGATCCACTGTAAATATTTTTGGCGCGTGATTTCATCCGCCCGCGTGCGCCGAATTTGCGCCAACGTCTCTGGTCTGCGCGCGCGCAGATCCGGCTCCCAGTCATACCACGCGCTGCGCTGATGCGCCTCTTTCAGCGCCAAAAACAGCGCCGCATCATCGAGCCACGCCGCATTCGCGCGCGCGAATTTTTCAAACGCCGCGCGCTGACTCGATTCCGCGCGCGCGTTAAAATTTTCGTACGCGCGGTTTAATAAATTCAACTTCCACGTAATCACGCTGCCGTAATCTACCTGTTCAGACGGGAACGCCGGCGGATTAGCCAAATCCGCCGCGTCGAGATGGCGCAGCCGCGCCAATTTATCCAGACTGACAAGCATCGGATTGCCCGCCAACGCGGCAAGCCCCTGATACGGCGAATCGCCATAGCCCGTCGGACTGAGCGGCAAAACTTGCCAATAACTTTGCCCTGCCGCGGCAAGCCAATCCACAAACGCGAACGCGGCATCGCCCAAATCGCCAATGCCATACGGTCCCGGAAATGAGGTGGGATGCATCAAAATTCCACTGCGACGCGGAAATTTCATACGGTGGTCTCCAGAATGTTTGATCTAGGAGACAGACCCTTTGGGTTTCCGAAAACCCAAAGGGTCCTGTACCCTAGACCAAACAGGAATTCGCTCTAGTGTATCAGCTTTTGCGGCGCAATAAAAAAAAAAGTCATGCAAGCGCGTGACCCTCCAAATGCCAGATTTGGTATAATGGACATCCACGGTTAGCGAGCAAGGTTTGCTTTTGGCAAGTTCGCTCAAAACCTTTATGCTTTCGCGCGAACGCTGCGCGCGCGAAAGCATAAAGGTTGGCAACCTAAAAAAAATAATTCACGTTCGTTTCAAAACCAAACAACTCGCAGCATAAAGCCAAGTGCAAAGCCCAACTCAAGGAGTCGTTATTAGTACTCGCTTTATCCTCATCCGTCACGGCGAAACAGAATGGAATCGGCAGGACCGTTTTCGCGGCCGTTCGGATGTGTCGCTCAACGCGAACGGAATCGCGCAGGCGGAAAAAATCGCCGCGCGTTTTGCGAATGCGAAAATCCATGCGGTATTTACGAGTCCCTTGCCCCGCGCGATTCAAACCGCGACGCCGCTCGCCGTCAGTCAGCGTCTCGAAATCAAACTGACGGCGGATTTGTTGGATATTGATTACGGCGCATGGGAAGGCATGGCGCGCGAGGATATTCACGCGAAATTTCCCGAGCTCTACGCGCAATGGACCAGCGCGCCCGGCAAAGCAAAATTCCCCGGCGGCGAATCCGCGCGCCAAGTGCGGCTGCGCGTCGAAAAATTATTAAACAACTTGCGCCAAGATTATTTGGGCAAAACAATCGCTCTCGTATCGCATCGCGTAACGTGTCACATTATCCTGTGCGTGGCGTTTAATTTACCCAACGACGCCATTTGGCATTTACGGCAGGATGTCGGCTGCATCAATGAATTTGAATCGCGCCACGACGCGTATGTCGTCACACTGATGAATGCGACAGACCATTTGCGCTGAATCGCGCCAGCAACCTCTGTCGAATTTATCTTGCAAACTATGACTGAACCACTAAACGAAATTGTCAAAGACGCGGTGGCGAGCAGCGGACCGCCGCGCATCCGTCTGCCCGCGCGGCACAATGCCAACCTGCATACCATCATTGACCGCGTCAATGCGGATTCAGAATTGCACGCGTTATGGCTCGCGCAAAATGTCAATGCGGTTGAACGCCTCGGCATGAGCGACCATGGCCCCGTGCATATGAACATCGTCGCCAACATTGCGCTGCGGCTCGCGCGTCTCTTGCACGAACGCGAGATTGAATTTACGCTTGTCAAAAATTACAGCGTGACGCACGGGCTAACGTATAATGATTCCGAAGTGGTTGTTGTGCTGGCGGCATTGATGCACGATTTGGGCATGTCCATCCATCGCATAGACCACGAACAATACAGTCTCTTTGTCGCGCAGCCCATTCTCGCGCGCTTGCTGCAAGATTTATATTCCATCGGCGCGGCGACAATTTTACGTTCCGAAATCTTGCACGCGATTATTTCACATCGCGCGGATGGTCGGCCGTTAACGATTGAAGCCGGCATCGTGCGCGTCGGCGACGCTTTGGACATGTCACAAGGGCGCTCGCGCATTCCCTTTCAAGCGGGCAACGTCAACATCCATTCCGTCTCCGCCGCGGCAGTGGATAAAATTGACCTTGGTCACGGCGAAGAACGCCCGATTCGGATCCGAATCGAAATGAACAATTCAGCCGGCATTTTCCAAGTGGATGAATTGATGAAAGATAAATTAAAAGGGTCCGGCATCGAACATTACGTCGAAGTCGAAGCCACCGTCACCGGCGAAACGGAAAAGAAGTTGGTGACGTTGGTAAAAATCTAAAGAGGAGCAGTCATGTTCAAAAAACTCGTCATCGTTCTTGGTATTGCGCTTTTGGTCGCGCTGCCTATTGGCATCGTGTCCGCGCAAGGCCCCACGCCCACAACGGGCAGTTTCGGAAACCTTTTTGACGCGCTCGGGACCGCCACACCGACAACCGCTAGTCTCAGCGCGAACGCGGCGTCATCGCCGACGCCGAATCCGGTCATACAAACGCTCGCCAAAAACAATTACACCGTTATTGACGCGGGCGCGTGGTACGACGCGCAAGGTAAACCCGTCACGGATTCTGTGTATGTGCTGATGCGCGCAGTCTCGCCCGACTCCAAGAGCAACGATTCGATCAAGCAAATCACAACCGGCCTCGCGGCATTGCTCAATCAATATCCGAACGCGGCGACGTACCATGTGCTGCTGTTGAACGGACCATATGTATATGACGCCTTTACCACATCCAAAACACTGCAGCTGTTGAATTCGCAGCTGCTCACGCCCGAAAACTTTATCCAAGATTTGCTCGCGCAAATGCATACCACGAATCTGGCAAGCGGCGCGACCACCGGCGCAGCCGCGAATGCGACAGTCACGCGCGCGAGCGGCGCCGCGACAGCCACACGCGCGCCCACGCGCAAACCTACCGCCGCCCCGAGCTGCAATCCGCCGCCGGGCCAAGCGCGTCTGTACGTCAAAAACGGTTACAGCGGCGTCATGCGCTTTAGCGTCGGCGCGCCCGATGTCGGATTCCAAAAAGATTTTGACATTCCCGCCGATGGTCAATTCCATTATGTGGATTTGCCGCCGAGCGCCAAGTATACCTATTCGGCTTCCATCCCCGGCGTCGGCAAAGCGAGTCAACGCCTCGCGGATATTTTCGGTCCGTTTGAAGCGGGCAAATGTTACTCTTTGCCCTTTCAACAGCAATAACATTTTTTTCGCGCAAATAAAAAACTGCGGACACTCTTGTTCGCAGTTTTTTTGCGTGCCGACATGCAAGGTGATGTATAATCTTGACGGAGCATACAATGACCCTCGAACAATTTCTGGATGAATTGGCGTCTGCCGCGCCCGCGCCCGGCGGCGGTTCCGCCGCCGCCATGGCCGGCGCCACCGGCGCGGCATTGGTCGCAATGGTCGCGCGATTGACCATCGGGCGCAAAAATTATCAAGACGTAAACGCCGAATTTGAAAACATTCTGCCGCGCGCCGAGGCGCGACGCGCGGAATTAATTCAATTCATACAGTTGGATGCCGACGCGTACAGCCGCGTGATGGCGGCGTACCAATTACCCAAAACGGATGACGCGGAAAAAACCGCGCGCGCAGCGGCGATTCAGGACGCGCTGCAAGAAGCGGCGAACGTGCCGCTGCGCGTCGCGCGCGCGTGCGCCCAAGTTTTAGAAATGAGCGCCATCGCCGCCGCCAAAGGCAACAAAAACGCGGCGAGCGACGCGGGCGCAGGCGCGGTGATGGCTGAAGCCGGCTTGCAGATGGCGCTGCTCAATGTCGAAATCAATCTCGGACTCATTCAGGACCAAACGTTTGTCGCCGCTTTGCGCGCGGCAATGGAACCGCTCAAACAAATCGCCGCCACACGCCAAGCCATTCTCGACACGGTGCAAACTCGCCTGTGAATGCCATAACCCAAGCTCCGCTCAACATTGCGCGCGTCGCCGAAAAAATGGGGCTCGCGCTCGCGGACATTGAACCGCACGGCAACTATCGCGCCAAGCTCTCGCCCGATTTGCTGACGCGTTTCGTCGCCAAACCGGATGGCAAATACATTGTCGTCACCTCGCTGACGCCCACGCCGCCCGGCGAAGGCAAGACAACCACGGCGATTGGGCTGGCGATGGCGATGAATCGCATCGGCTACCAGACCGCCGTATCGCTGCGCCAAAGCGCGCTCGGCGCGGTCTTGAATTATCGCGGCGGCGCGGCGGGCGGCGGCAGCGCGCGCCTCATGCCGTACGCGGCGCTCAATCTACATGCTAGCGGCGACCATCACATCATTGAGCTTGCCAACAATTTATTGGCATCGTGCGTGGACAACCAACTGCTGCGCGGCAACGCGTTAGAGCTCGATCCTTTTTCGCTCAGCTGGTCGCGCGTGATTCAAATCAGCGACCGCGCGCTGCGCCAAGTATTGACTGGTCTAGGCGGACGCGAAAATGGGACGCCGCGCGAAGCGCGTTTTGACGCCGTAACCGCGTCCGAAGTGATGGCGCTGCTCGGCTTGGTCAATGGCGCGGACGAGCGCGGCGCGCTTCAAGATTTGCGCGCGCGCGTCGCGCGTATCACCGTCGGCCGTTCACGGCGCGGCAAACTGATTACGGCGGAAGATTTAAAAGCGGCGGGCGCGATGACCGCGCTCTTGCAAGATGTGTTGAAACCGAATTTGGCGCAGACGAACGAAGGCACGCCTGCGTTCGTGCATACCGGCACGCTCGGCCATTTGGCGCATGGGGCGAGTTCGATTTTGGCGGACCGCATCGCGCTGAAAACGAACGATTATGTCGTCACTGAAGCCGCGTTCGGCAGCGACCTCGGGCTGGAAAAATTCATGAATATCAAATGCCGCGTGTCAGGTATTTTTCCAAACGCGATTGTGCTAGTCGCCACGCTGCGCGCTTTGAAAATGCACGGTGGCATCGGCAAAGTGCAGGCGGGCAAACCGCTGCCCGATGAATTGTATAAAGAAAATTTACACGCATTAGAACGCGGCGCCGCCAATTTGGTCAAACATATCGAGAACGCGCGTTTTTTTGGCGCGCCGGTTCTCGTCGCCATCAATCGGTTCGCGCGCGACACGGACCGCGAAATCGCGCGCGTGGAACAAATCGCGCGCGACGCGGGCGCGGAAGGCACCTACACCTCTGACGCGTTCGCGCGCGGCGGCGCAGGCGCGATTAGTTTGGGCGAAGCGACCGCGCACGCGGCAAATAAAAAAACGCAGCCAAAATTATTGTACGCCGATGCGCTGCCGCTGCCGGATAAAATCGAACGCGTGGCGACGCAAATGTATGGCGCGAGCGCGGTGGATTTTTCCGGCGTCGCCCAAGATAAACTCGCGCTATTGACGGAACAGGGCTTGGGCGCTTTGCCCGTGTGCATCGCCAAAACGCATCTCTCGTTGACGGGCGAAGACAAGATCAAAGGACGTCCAAAAAATTTTCGCCTCCCCGTGCGCGATATTCGACTTGCCGCCGGCGCGGGCTATGTGATTGCGCTGTGCAATGAAATCCGCACCATGTCGGGCATGCCCGCGCATCCCGCGCTGGAAGATTTCGACATTGACGCGGATGGACGCATTATTGGCGTGGAAGGTTAAAGAGAATAGCTTGGCTCGAGCAATTTCCGTTTTCGTTGGGGCAAAGACCTTTGGCGATTTTGCGCGAACGTTGTTCGCGAGAAACTCGAAAATTTCGCGCCCATATACGAATCAGAAATTCGCTCTAATGACAAAGGAGTCAGAAAAAAAATATGAATAAACAACGCAACTCAAGTTCGCGCGCGCGCATCGTCACCCCCCCCCCGGGCCCCAACGCGCGTAAATTACTCGCGCGCGATAAAAAAGTGGTTTCGCCCTCTTATCCGCGCGATTATCCCTTTGTGATGGATCACGGGCGCGGCGCCGAAGTGTGGGACGTTGACCGCAATCGTTATATTGATTGGGCGGCAGGCATCGCGGTCGCCGCGACCGGCCACAGCCATCCCAAACTCGTCGCGGCGATTCAAAAACAAGCCGAACAATTTCTGCATATTTCATCGGACTATTATCACGAGTCCATGATTCGCCTCGGCGAACGCATCAATGAAATCGCGCCGATGAAAGAAAAGGTCGGCGTCTTTTTCGCCAATTCGGGCACCGAAGCGGTGGAAGCCGCGATCAAACTCGCGCGGTACGCGACGAAACGACAACGTTTTATCGGTTTTCTCGGCGCGTTTCACGGCCGCTCAATGGGTTCGCTTTCGTTCACCGCGTCGAAATACGTGCAGCAGGAACGTTTTTTTCCGACGATGCCCGGCGTGGTGCATGTGCCGTTTCCCGATACGTATCGCCCCGTGCTGGAAATGCCGCGTCAAGGCGATTACGGCGACGCGGTGATTGATTACATCGAACGCGTGATTTTCCAAAGCATTCTGCCGCCCGATGAAGTCGCCGCCGTATTGGTGGAGCCGATTCAAGGCGAAGGCGGCTATATCGTGCCGCCGCCGAATTTTTTCCCGCGTCTGCGCGAAATGTGCGACAAGCACGGCATCCTCTTGATTGCGGACGAAATTCAATCGGGGGTCGGACGCACCGGCAAATGGTGGGCGATTCAACATTGGGGCGTCGAACCGGATATTGTGTGCATCGCCAAAGGCATCGCGTCGGGCGTGCCGCTCGGCTTGATGGCGGCGCGTCAATCCATTATGAAAAAATGGGTCGCGGGCGCGCACGGCAATACGTACGGCGGCAATCCGCTCGCGTGCCAAGCCGCGTTGACAACGCTTGATTTAATCGAGGATGGCATGATGGACAATGCCGCCGCGATGGGCGAATTCATCATGGACGCGCTCGCCGAAATGCAGGTGCGACATCCTTCGATGGGCCAAGTGCGCGGCAAAGGTTTAATGTTGGGCGTCGAATTTGTTCAAGACAAAGCCACCAAGCAGCCCGCGCGCGCGCTGCGCGAAGAGGTGGTGCAATACGCGTTTCAGCACGGACTCATCATGCTCGGCTGCGGTCGCAGCACGTTACGCATCGCGCCGCCGCTCATGATTCAAAAACCGCTAGTCGAAGAAGCGCTCGAAATCTTTGAAGACGCGGTGACGACGGCGGAAAAGAAACACAAAATGTTATAAGAGGCAAGGGGCGGGCGACGCGGTTTTCCGCGTCACCCGTCGCCCATTCCATGAATTCGATTCAAGTCTTGGGCGTCCGCGTGGATGATGTGACGATAGACCAAGCGCTGGCGCAAACCGACGAATGGATGCAAGAGCCGCGCCTACATCACATCGTCACGGTGAATCCCGAATTTATCATGGCGGCGCAAGCGAACCCCGCGTTTGCCGCGGCGCTCGCCGCCAGCGATTTGAATTTGCCCGACGGCGCCAATCTCGTCCGCGCGGCAAAACATCAAGGCACGCCTTTGCGCGAACGCGTGGCAGGCACCGATTATGTATGGTATCTGTGCGCGGTGGCGGCGGTGTGCGGATGGAAGATTTTCTTGCTGGGCGGCAGAGATGGCGCGGGCTATGCCGCCGCGGCGCGTTTGCAAACGCGTTATCCAAAATTAAAAATCGCGGGCGCGTACGAGGGGTCGCCCGCGTTAGAGGAACAAGCCGCTATTACGCAGCGCGTGCAAGAGAGCGCGGCGCAAATCTTGTTTGTGGCGTACGGCGCGCCGGCGCAAGATTTATGGATTCAGCGCAATCGCGACGCGTTGGGAGATATTCGCGTGGCGGTCGGCGTCGGCGGCGCGTTCGATTACATCGCCAAACGCGTCAAGCGCGCGCCGACGTGGATGCAGCGTCTCGGTTTGGAATGGGGTTTTCGCTTGTTCATGCAGCCGTGGCGTTTCAAGCGTCAAATGGCGTTGGCGGGCTTTGTCTATCAAGCGCTGCGACAAAAACAATCAAAACATCAAGCGCCGGGTTGAAACATCACCCGACGCTTTTTTTATTTTTCCTTGCCTTCGAGACGATATCCTTCGCCGCGCACGGTGACGAGCAAAGTCGGCGCGTTGGGGTCCGGTTCGATTTTTTCGCGCAGCCAGCGCATATGCACATCCAACGTGCGCGTATCGCCCAAATAATCGGTATTCCAAATTTCTTTCATCAAAACGCCGCGCGACACAATTTGGCCCGAGCGTTGCATAAACAATTTCAACAAGGCGAATTCTTTGGGCGTAAGTTTGTGCGAACGGTTGCCGCGCGTGACGCGGCGGCGTTCCATGTTCAACGTCAAACTGCCCGCGCGCAGCTCGCGCGGCGGACGATTGTCCAACATGCCGCGCACGCGCTGCGCCAATTTTTTCGGCGTCGTCGTTTTAGGCAAAACCAACTGCGCGTGCTGCATCCCGTCCACACGATTGGGATTTTGCGCGAGTAGAACCAAAATCGCGTACGCATTGCGCCGCAGCGAACGCTGCAAACGTTTGGCGTTCAAGCGCGGCGAAGCGGTGTCTAGCACAATCACATCCGGCGTGCGCGCTTTGACTTGGCTCAACGCCTGTCTGCCGCTGTGCGCCATCCATACGACATATTCTTTTTTATTAAACGCTTCCGCATACGCGGCGGTCGCGGCGTTATCATTCGCAATCAACAAAATTGTCGCGGGCATTCAAGCTCCCAACTAACGCCCATGCGCCTCATTGCTCATACGCGCCCAAATTTTACTTCAAGGGGGGGATTATAGCGAACCTTAAGAAATGCGCAAACTCGCGGGCAGCGCGCGTTGCGTCGTTTTTCGCAAGCTTTCGGACGCGGCGCAGCGCGTTTTTTTTACAACTCGCCCGCGAACGCTTTTGCCAAGATGCTCGGCAACAGCGCGTCGAGTTCCGTTTGCGTCGCGGCTTGCAAACGGCGCAGTTCATCCACCTTTTGCTGCAAGTGGTCGAGGTGCGCGACGATGCGGTGTTGTTCGGCGAGGGGCGGTAACGGAATTTGAAATGATTTTGCGTCGCTGCCACTAACACCAATCTGTCCTGCTGTAGTCTTTCCCATTTCCTCAATTTGATTTCGTACACTCCGCGCCCCAAGAGAAATTGCCAAATAGTCGGGAGTAATTTTTGATTTGTCCGCGCGCAAACGAATGAGTTTGTCAGGATAAATTACATCCGACTTGAAGTCTGATTTGAAGATTGCAGCTTTGGCGACGCGGTTGAGATCCCCGTTATAACGAACCATAAAAATATCATCATTTTGAATTTCAAAAGGTCGAGCAACTTTATCTGCTACATCTACAAACTTGAACGCAGACAAATCAAGAAAGCGTGAAGGTGAACTTGATACCGCATTGATCCGTAGCATTTTTCTTCCTTCGCCATCAATTTTAGATTGAGGTGATAATCCGTTTCGCGGTGGTTCTGCTAGTACTGATTCAAGGGAACGAATTTCCCATCCAGCATTATCAAGTTTTTGTGATGTGACTCGCGCAACAAGGGTTTCTGTTTCCTCCGCCGCCGCGCGCCGCAACCCCCGCGCCTCTTCCACGCGCCGCGCCAATTCCTCGATGCGCGCGACGATGCGTTGTTGTTCGGTCAAAGACGGAATTGCAACTGGGACAGACAGAAAAAGCTTGGGTTTGAGTTCGCTTTTGATTCCACCAGCCAAATTTTGATTGAGTGATGTTCGGAATGCCTCACTCCGTAACAAGTACCAAAGGAAATGTAGGTCAACGCGGTCTTTATTGTGGCTGTAAGAAGAATAATGAATCGTCGCTGCAATGGGTTCGGTTGCGTTTGGATCGTAAATTGCAATTGCGCCTTTGGCAGCGTTGATACCCGAAATGACGAGGTCATTCGGACGAATCAGAATCATTCCCGTCTTGGTCTCGCCACCGTTTCGCAGCTGAATGACTCCGTCATTGAAACCGATTTTAGCAATGACCCGCACACGCCCAGACTCCAAATCAATGGGTGAGGGCGTTTCTTGGCGTGCCGCAAGAATCTCGCCGAGCAAGACAGTCTGCCAATCGTTTTTCATTTGTCCTCAATTTTCAGTTCAGCGATTGGAAATCGCCGTCTGAAAAAAGGTAAAATCGCGCGGCGATTCATCGAATTCTCTGCGATTCGGAATGCGGAGCATTTTACCTTTTTTGAGCCGTAAAATTCTATTTTGCGAAAGGCGCGCGAATGCAAATGCCGCTGCCCTATTGCCATTTCAAAACCCGTTTGCGCGTTATGCTATAATTACGACGCTTGTGGACGAAACTCGGCTGCACGCCGTGTGAGCTCTGACGTAATTGCAGAACCCTCCTATATCCGCAGGTAAGGTGAGATTAGGATGATTCAACTTGAACTCAAACTTTCTCTGCCCGACGCTTTGGCGCAAGAGGCGGAACGCGCGGGATTGTTGACGCCGCGCGCGTTGGAAGAGATGCTGCGCGAACAAGTCCGCCGTCGCCGCGTGGATGATTTCTTTGCCGCAGCGGATCGGCTCGCGGCGCTCGACCTGCCGCCGTTAACGGACGAGGAAGTGGAAGCCGAAATCGCTGCCGCCCGCGCCGAGCGTCGCGCCTCAAATGCGAATCGTTCTTGATACCAATCTCGTCGTTTCGGGTTCGCTTTGGCGCGGCGCGCCGCGTCAAGTGCTGGATGCCGCACGCGAGCATAAACTGTACTTGTTCACGAGCGCGATTTTGTTGGCAGAGCTGGAGGATGTTCTAGGACGCCCCAAGTTTGCCGACCGCCTCGCTTTGGCAAATGTTACTCCACACAAATTGCTCTCGGATTATGCTGCCCTTACGCGGCGTGTGGAACCTGCGAGCATTCCGTCTGTAATTAAGGACGACGCTGACGATGACCTCGTTCTTGCCTGTGGTGAAGCCGCGCTTGCAGACGCGATTGGCTCTGGAGATCGTCATCTGCTGCGCTTGAAAGAATATCGCGGCATTCCGATTCTAACGGCGAATGAAATCCTCGCGCGGCTTGGTCAATCAACGTGATTCGCTCCGCGTCAACACCTCTCGAATCTCTGCCATAATCTCCGCAATCCGTTTCTCTTTATCCAAAATATCTGCCGCGAGTTGTTCGGGCGGCATGTGTTCGTAATCGTCGGCGCGAAAATCAAATCTCCACGCGCGTTCATTTTCTGCGCGCGTGTTCCACCATTCCGGGCACGCGGCAAATTCTTTAAACTTTGTTGTTGGCGTTATGTTATAATTCTTGCGGTTGAACAGGAGGGAGCAAAAAAGATGATTCAAGAAATCGTAATCAAATCGAACGCGCCGATTTCGCTCAAGCCGTTAGTTGAATCCGCCATTCGCGGCAAATTGAAACTGCTCGAATTGGGAATCAAGCGGACGCATGAGCAGCTTGCTGTATTTGAAACTATACACGCCATGACCACCGCAGAATTTGAACGCCGCTTTGATGGCCAAGACCTTCAAGAATCGCTCGAATTTCTGGATTGGTGGATGGAAGCCCAAGCGTTGCACGAACTGGAAGAAGAATATCGCGCCTTGAAGGAGGCGCAGCTTGATTGAAGAATATTTCGGCCGTGATTTCTTCCGCAGCTCCAGAATTGTCCTCTATCCTCCAAGAAATTGAATCCCTCTTGCAAGTGGACTAGCTAGCCGATTCCAACACCTTCTGAATCTCCCCCATCAGCTCCACAATCCGTTTTTCCTTGACCAAAATATCCGCCGCGAGTTGTTCGGGCGGCATGTGTTCGTAATCGTCGGCGCGGTTCGGATTTTTCAAATCGAGATTGAATATCGCCCAATAGATGGCGTCGCCTTTTTGCTGTTCCTCTTTGGCGCTTGTCCACTGCGCGTTTTCTTGCGCGCGCAAAGCATCGCGCTGCGCGTTCAACTTGACGCGTTTGGTTTGTTCCGCGCCGTTCCCTTTTTTCAATTCCTGCAGCGCGTCGTCAAGCTCTTTGGCGCGTCGCGCCAACGCGCGCGCGTTGGTTTCCGCTCGCTGCGCCGCGTCCCAAAACGGTTTGGCGTCGGCGCGCGCCTTGTCGTATGCCGCGCGAAAATCTATTTTCCACGCGCGTTCGTTTTCTGCGCGCGCGTTCCACCATTCCGCGCACGCGGCAAATTCCTCGAATTGAAGCGGCTGCGTCTTGGTGTAATTCTTTTTGCCTGCGGGCAAGGGCAATTCGTAATACCAAATTTCGCGCGTCGGTTCGGTTTTGTCGAAAAAAAGCAGATTTGTCGGAATGGAGGTGTACGGCGCAAAGACGCCGTTGGGCAAGCGAACGATGGTGTGCAAATTAAATTCGGTGAGCAGTTGTTCTTTGACGCGCGCGGTCACGCCGTCGCCAAAAAGTGTGCCGTTCGGCACAACGACTGCGCCGCGTCCGCCTTGCTTGAGCGAGCGCATGATGAATTGCATAAAGAGCATCGCGGTTTCGGCGGTGCGCGTGCTGCTCGGAAAATTTTCTTGGATGCCTTTTTCTTCTTCGCCGCCGAACGGGGGATTGGTGACAATGACCGCGTAACGTTCCGCGTCGCCAATTTCGCGCAAGGGATTTTTCAACGCATTGTCGCGGCGCACATTCGGGCGTTCGATGCCGTGCAGCAACAGATTCATCATGCCCAACAGAAACGGCATCGGTTTTTTCTCGACGCCAAAAATCGAACGCGCTTGCAATGTCTCGCGGTCCTCTGCGGTTTTTTGCTGTGCCGCCAAATAGTTGTACGTCTCGACGAGAAAGCCGCCCGTGCCGCACGCGGGGTCGAGGACGCGTTCGCCCAACTGCGGCGCGACGCGTTCGACCATGAAACGCACGACGGGACGCGGCGTATAAAATTCGCCCGAATCGCCCGCCGCGTCGCGCATTTCTTTGAGCATGGATTCGTACAAGTGGCTCAAGGTGTGAATGTCGTCGCTGGAATTGAAATTGATTTTGGCGACAAGGTTCACAATATCGCGCAAGAGAAAACCCGAAAGCATCCGATTGTGCGTTTCGGCAAAGAGTTGTTTGATGACGAGCTGCTCGGGCGAAGCGTCGAGCGAGCGCAATTTCGGCAAGATGTCGTTATTTGCGAAATTCAAGAGCTCGTCGCCCGTGCGTCCTTTGTTTTCATCGGCTGCCCAATCGCGCCAGCGATAGCCAACGGGAATTACAGATTTGTATATCGCGCCGTTCAAAATCGCTTCGGTCTCGCGGCGCAGTTCGAGGTCGTCATACGATTTGAGAAACAAAATCCAAGAGAGTTGCGGCAGGCGGTCGAGGTCGCCGTTCAAGCCCGCGTCTTTACGCATAATGTCGCGCGCGGATTTGATGACGGAGGAGAGCTGCTGCTTGCTCGTCGCGCCGTTGGTTGGCGTACCGTTCGGCGCGGCGAGTTTGGGTTGTAGATTTTTCTTGGCGGTGCGTACAGTTTTGGTTCGGGGCATCTCGTTAGTTCGCTCCCGTTTTGTTCGCAATCACATCCAGTAGCGCCTTTTCGCGGAGATGTAAAAACTTTTCAAAGTCGTCATGCAGGACGGGCGAATTTTCTCCCGCTGGAATCAAATGCGATTTGAACAATTCATCCGTTTCTTTTTTTCCGTGTTTTTCGCGCAACTCGCCAAAATAATCGGATGGCGCGCGTCGCTTCAAGCGGCGATTGGTCAAGCGGTCAATGTAGGTTCGATTCAGAATACAATCGCGTAGCATTGGCTGTACGCCTTGTTCATTCAAATAGGCGCGCGGAAAAATGTGATGGTCGTCAGTGGGATTCTTGCCATTGATTAACTGTGCGGTGATTTTGCCGCGATTCTGAAAGTCGAGCGCGCCATTTTGCAGAATCAATGCCATCGTGCCGCGATAAATCGCGCGTTGTTGTGGGCGAACGCTGCGGAGTTGCAAATTATCTATCTTGAATTCCGCAACAGAATCGGGCGGCGCCCCGCCTTCCATCCAGCGATTCAATTCCGCGAAATCTTTGGCGGCTTGGCTGTTTGCCGCGTTCTCGTACTGTTGTCCAAATGTGGTACACCAAAACCAACGCAATAGTTTGATTCGATTTGCCCCCGCTTGCGCGCCTTTGACATCACGCTGATAAAACCAAACGGCTGCCATTGGAATAATCATCGTATTGTACGGAATCAATGTAGGAATTAGAACGCCACATTCATCGCGCAAAATGTGCAAAACATCTACCAATCCCTCAATCGCCGCGTTCCACCCTGCACGCGCTTGTGCAACATCCATATCGAGAATATCACTGCGCTTGATGGATGGCGCGCGCTTGTCGCCTTTTTTGTCCGTGCCGGGTTCGAGCAATCCAATAATTTGCAAAACATAATATGGGTCAATCTCAAAATCCTCGATAATGTCAAATTCGCTTCGCGCATCATCCCATTCCTTGCGTAAATTCAAATCTTGCGCCCAAAATCGTGCAGTCAACAATTCAAAGACGCTCAATTTAACGCCCGTGCGGTTCAACGTCTCAAAAATCGTACACACGGCAGGCGCGGTGGTATCCTCGCTAAGCGTAACCATCGGAAACTCGTATTCCTCAATCGGGCGAATCCACTGCTCGTGCAGTTTTGCGAGACGCGCCTGCAAATCAATCATCTCGTTCATGTCTTGAGCGCGTTCTTTCAAAACTTGGGTTGTCCATTTACTAAAGCCACCATCGCCAAAAACGCTCCCAAGCGGAAAGACCAAATCTTTCGCTTGCTGTTCAAGTGTTCCGTATTTTGTTTCGCCCTCGCGCGCGCGCAAGTAGAAAGCGCAGTCCTCCAAATCTTCGTTGCGTTCCAAGCCACCCAAGTTCAGGTAATAGCGATGTTCGCCGCGCCCGTAAAACGCTTGGTATAGTGAAGTGAGGCGCTGCTGCCCATCCAGAATTAAATACGATGGTTTTGTGTGTTTATCAAGCTCAGGCGCGCCTTCAATCGCGCGCGGCTGAAATAACAACTGATAGCCATTCTTGATTCGCAGCAAAGAACCAGCGGGAAAATTACTGATAATAGATTCGACAAGTTCATCCGTCGCAAATGGGTCCCAGACAAAACTTCGTTGAAAGTCGGGCAGCGCCATTTCGCGGTTGTGAATCATTTGGAGCATGAATTTGAGAGGTTCAGAAGTTGGATAGGAATGTTTCATTTGATTCTCCTAATCTGCATAAAGCAACGTTTCCATTTTTTCGACTGCTTGTTTCATTTTTGCAGCATCGCCAAACCGCGCGGCAATTTCGAGCACCGTTCCTTCTTCCGATAACGGCGGCACTTGCAGCACTTGGCCAAATTGCGCGAGTTGGCTAATGCCATAGTCGGCGTACTTGTCCAACAAAATTTCAAGCACTTGGCGCGCTTGCGGTTGATACTCGTTCCAAAAGTTCGGGCGCGACGATTTCAATTTCTGCGCGCGTTCGCGGCGCGAGAGGATGGGCGCGTTGTACGCGACGTTCAAAAGCAAATCCAACGCGTCGGCGTCGGCGCGGTTCAAAATTTTCGCCAACTTGTCGAGGTCAATCCCGCGCTGGGCGAGTTCGCGCGTAATTTCATCGCGCTGCTTTTCCTCACTCCACACGATTCGCAAGTGGTCGGCGGTTGGCATCAAGCGGCGAATTTGGTCGCGCACATATTGTTCGTAGGAAACCGTTTTGAGAATGTGACCATCAGGGTCGAGTTCCATCACTTGCTCGACCGAAATCCAAACGTTCACGCCGTCCACATAGTATTTGCGCGGTTCGTGTGCGCCTTCATCGGGCGACAAAATAGGCGGCTCGTAAATTTCGCCTTGCGCGTTTTCGCCTTGCGCGTTTGTTGATGTTTCGTCCTCTTGCTCAAGAATGTTTCCATTTGTGTCAATCGTTTCCTTGCGCGTGGGCAGCGCGGGTTCGCCATCAAACTCCTTGTCGGCAAAGAGCGCGGTAGCGCCGGTATAATCAATGATGTTGAACCACGCCTTGCCGCGTTCTTCGAGTACGCGCGTCCCCCGTCCAATGATTTGCTTGAATTCCACCATTGAAGCAATCGGTTTGAACAAGACGATATTTTTGCACGTCGGCGCGTCAACACCCGTCGTCAACATCATTGACGTTGTGAGAATGACCGGCGCCGCGCGTTCGGGGTCTTGGAAATTATCCAGATGCCCGCGTCCAATGTCGCCTTCATCCGAAACGACGCGCGCGACATAGTGCGGATATTTCTGTACAAGGTCAACATTCGCCTGCGCGAGCGCGAGGCGCATATCTTCAGCATGTTCTTGGTCAACGCAAAACACAATCGTCTTGTCCATCCGATTCGTGTTGCGGAGAAATTGGGTCAGATGATTGGCAACGGCTTGCGTGCGCGCGAACATGGAAACGATGCGTTCAAATTCTTTCGAGCCATACACGCCATCGGGAATCAATTTTCCATAGCGGTCGCGTTCTTGGGGCGAGGGTCGCCAACCTATCGCGTCCACGTTTGGCACGACGCGCTGCACGCGATACGGCGCGAGAAAACCATCGTCAATGCCGGTCTTGAGCGCGTAAGTGTAAAGCGGGTCGCCGAAATAATTGTAGGTGTCAGCGTTCGCGTCGCGCTTGGGGGTCGCGGTCATGCCGATTTGGGTCGCGGTTTCGAAATAATCCAGAATCTTGCGCCAACTGCTTTCGGCGTCTGCGCTGCCGCGATGACATTCGTCAACGATAATCAAATCAAAGAAATCGCGCGGGTACTGTTGATACAAACCTGCAAAATTTTCGCGGTCAGCAATCGCTTGATAAATCGCGAAATACACTTCACGGCTTTTGTATGCTTTGCCCTGCAATTTAATCGCCGCGTCGCCGATGGGCGCAAAGTCGCGGTCTTTTGCCTGATCCACCAACACATTGCGGTCGGCGAGATACAGAATTTTTGTCTTGCGGCGCGCTTGCCACAAACGCCAAACGATTTGAAACGCGACAAACGTTTTGCCTGTGCCTGTCGCCATCGTAAGCAAAATGCGTTTCTTGTTTTGAATCACCGCTTGCACCGCGCGGTTGATCGCAATCTCTTGATAGTAGCGCGGTTCCTTGCCGCCGATTTGCCGATGAAACGGAAACAGCGCGGCGTCAACATCCGCGTCCGCGATTTTTTGCTGCGCGTTCAAGCGTTCCCACAATTCGACAGGCGATGGAAAGCCCTCTAACTGGGTCTGCTTGCCCGTGAGGTAATCGTGTTCGACGATTGCTTTGCCATTGGTCGCATACGCGAATTGCAAACCCAACGTCTCGGCATAATCCATCGCTTGCTGCAATCCGTCACTGGGCAATTTGTATTCGGCTTTGGCTTCAACAATCGCAATCGGAAAATCGCGGCGATAGCGCAAAATGTAATCGGCGCGCTTGCCTTGTTTGCGCGTGTGTCCACCGTCAGGCGTGAGGATAATGCGCCCGTCGGTAAAGGTCACTTGTTCGCGGATTTTATCTTTCCAACCCGCCGCGTATAGTTTTGGAATGACATAATCGCGACAGGTGTCGGCTTCGGACATGGCAAAAGAGTCTCTCAACAAAAAAATCTCGTTGCGCCGATTTTAACATGCGCGATAAGGCGCGTCAACGCGATTTCGTTCTGGTGATTACCTACATCTCGAAAACGCAGCGGATTTCCAGACCCTAAAGGTTTTCGAAAACCTTTAGGGTCTGGAAACCCGAGCAATTACCAGGATTTCGTTTGATGAGTGCGCGTCACGTTTTTGGGCGAATCAAAAAATCAAACACGCGCTCGCGCCACGCGCGCGGCTTGTTTGAAAAAGTCTCTACGATTATAATCCTTGCCGATGAAACTGACGGTGGTGATACCCACTTATAATGAAGCCGCCAATTTACGCGCCATCACCGCAGCGCTGCTCGCGCTGCCAATTCCAGATTTGGATATTTTGATTGTAGATGACGATTCGCCTGACGGGACCGGCGCGCTGGCGGATGAAATGAGCCGCGCCTTGGCGCCGCGCTTTCGCGTGCTGCATCGGCCCGCTAAATCGGGTTTAGGCACCGCGTACATTCAAGGTTTTTTGCTGGCGTTGCAAAACGGCGCCGAATACGTCGCGCAAATGGACGCCGATTTTTCGCATTCGCCAAATTATCTCGCGCCATTTCTCGCGCAGAGCGAACAATATGATGTGATCGTCGGCTCGCGTTATGTGCGCGGCGGCAAATTGGATGAACGCTGGAGTTTTGGACGCTATCTGTTGAGTTGGTGGGCAAACAGCGTTTACGTGCGTTTGATTTTAGGTTTGCAAGTGCATGATGCCACCGCCGGTTTTAAATTGTGGCGGCGCGCGGCATTGGAAAAAATCAATCTCGCGCAAGTGCGTTCCAACGGCTATATTTTCCAAGTCGAGATGGCGTATTTGTCCGAACAACACGGCTTGCGAATTTTAGAATATCCGATTTATTTTGAAGACCGCCGCATCGGTCAATCCAAAATGTCCATGCGCGTCAAATGGGAAGCCGCATCGCGCGTATGGGAAATTCGTTCGCGCTATGGACGAATGCGAAATCGCTCCGCGTACGTCACACAACAATTCCCCGCCACCAAATGAAAGCGCATTCAAAACATTCCGACGCGGCGGCGATTCTTTTTTTTCTGGCGCTGACGCTTTTATTTTTCGCGCCCGCGCTGTTTGGCGCGCAGACCTTGATCCCGTTCGACAATTTATATCGTTTTCCCCCTTGGAGCGCGTTCGCCGCGCAAAACGGCGTGACCCAAATCCACAATCCACTGCTCGACGACCTCATTCTCGAAAATTACGCGTGGAAAAATTTCATTAACGAATCGCTGCGCGCGGGCGAGCTGCCGCTCTGGAATCCGTACATTTTCGCGGGGCAGCCCTTTCTCGCGGCGGGTCAAAACGCGGCGCTCTATCCCTTGGGCATCGTCTTTTTGCTTTTGCCGTTAACCCAAGCGTACGCGGTGTTCGCCGCGCTGCATTATTGGCTTGCCGCGTGCGCCATGTATCTGCTCGCGCGCGTGTTGGGCTTGCGCCCATTCGCCGCGACGATCAGCGGAATTATTTTCGCGTTCAGCGGATTCATGGTCGTCAGCGTCGTCTTTCCAATGGTGGTGAGCGCGGCGGCATGGCTGCCCGCGATTTTGGCTTTTGTGGAACTGGCGCTGCGCGAGGAAGAAAAGAGACTGCGGCTTGGAGACTGGAGTTTTGCGCGCGAATTATTCTTTGCGTTGAGCGCGAGCATTCTGATTGGGCTGCAATTTCTCGCGGGCCATGTAGAAATCTCGTATTATATTTTGCTGGTCACCGCGTTCTATGCCGCGTGGCGTATTGTGGGACTGAACGTTTCGCCGCGCGCGCGGCAGGTGAATTGGCGCGGCATCGCGCGCGCGGGCGCGCTGATGTGCGGCATTGTGGCGTTGAGTTTCGCGCTGGCGGCGATTCAAATTTTGCCCTTGTATGAACTGGTGCGTTTGAATTTCCGCGAAGGATCCGCCTCGTACGCGGACGTGGCGGGCTGGGCGCTGCCGTCGCGCCAAATCTTTACTTTTTTCATGCCCGATTTTTTTGGCAATCCAACGCATCACGCGTATTTTGATATTTATGATTGGGTTTGGAAAGCCGCGCCGCAAGGCGCAATTTTTTGGGGCATCAAAAATTACGTCGAAGCGGGCGCGTATATCGGCATTCTCGCGCTCGCGCTGGCGGGAGTGGGCTTGGGCAATACCGTCGCCGCAAAGCGGCGCGCAAAATTCTTTTTCGCGGTCCTCGCGCTTTTGGCGTTATTGTTCATGTTCGGCACGCCATTGTACGCGCTTCTTTTTTACGGCTTGCCGGGTTGGAGTCAACTGCACACCGCGTTTCGCTGGATTTTTCCGTGGACGCTGAGCATGGCATTTCTGGCGGGGTTGGGCGCGCAAACGCTCGCGGATGGAATTTCGCGCCGCGCGCTCGGTTTGCTCGGCGGCGCGCTCGGCGCGGCGGGCGCGCTCGTTCTATTGTTCGTCGCGTCATCGCTCGCATGGCGCGAACCATTTCTGCGATTCGCCGACGCATTCGTCAGCGCGTCCGATTTGGCGAAACCTGTTTTTGAAACAGGGCAAGCGTTCTGGTCATATCAAGCGCGCAATCTGGCGCTGCTCGGCGCGTTTGGATTGTTAAGCGGCATCGTCTTGCTGCTTGCGCGCGCGAATTTCAAACTGCGCGGCGTCGCGGTGTGGAAACCGCTTGCGCTCGCTATTCTCGGCGCCGATTTGTTTATCGCGGGCATGGGTTTTTATCCGCGCGCGGACATTCGCCTCGCCGCGTTCACCCCCCCCTCGCTTCAATTCTTGCAACAAGATCAAACGTTGTTCCGTATCGCTTCGTACGACGAACCCGGACAAAAAGTTTTGAACGCCAACAGCGCGATGCCGTTCGACCTGCAAGACATTCGCGGCTATGACTCGATTATCGCAAAACAGTACGTCGAATACATGCGCGCGCTCGCGCCGCAAGACGAATTGTTGTACAACCGTATCGCGGCGTTTTATAATTACGCGCCGTTGAGTTCGCCGCTGTTGGATTTATTGGGCGTGAAATATATTGTGACGACGCGCCCCGTTCCAAATCCCGGCTATGCGTTAGTGTATGACAATGAAATAAAAATTTACGAAAATAAAAATGTATTGCCGCGCGCGTTTTTCGTGAATCAGGCGCGCGTATTCGCAGAGCGCGACACGTTGCTGCGGGAACTGCCACAGCTCGACCCGACGCGCGAGGTATGGCTGGAAGAATCTCCGCCTTCTGCCGCTGTCCCCTCCGGGGGGGGAGGGGGTGAAAACGCGCCGCCATCGTTTGAAAAATATACGGGCAGCGAAGTCATTCTCAATACGCGGCTCGCCGCGCCCGCGTATCTTGTCTTGACGGACACTTTTTTTCCCGGCTGGCTCGCGCAAATTGACGGCCAAGATACGCCGCTCTATCGCGCGAATGGAAATTTCCGCGCCGTCGTCGTTCCAGCGGGCGAGCATACGGTGCGTTTCAAATATTCGCCCGTCTCGTTCCGCGTCGGTTCCGTGTTGTCGCTGCTGGCGGTGATTGCCGTGGCGCTCGCGTTCGTCGCGTTGGTGTGGCAGCGCTTTGTGTTGAGCGCAAACGCGGACGAATCGCAAGCGCGCACCGTCGCGAAAAATTCGCTGGTGCCAATGGGCGCGTCGTTCGTGATTCAGCTTATTAATTTCGCGGTCGCGTTGGTCGTGCTGCGCGTGTTGGGACCGGAAAATAACGGGCGCTATGCGTTCGCGGTGACCGTCTGGTTTTTTCTCAGCGCGATTACAGAATTTGGCTTGGGCATTTTGGCGACGCGTGAAGTCGCGCGCGACCGTTCTAAAGCGAATGTGTATCTGACCAATTCGATTGCGCTGCGTATGGCGCTGACGCTCGCGTCTATTATTTTGCTCGCAGGCATCATCGGGTTCTATGCCTACATGGGCGATTTGGACGCGGCGACGATTATGACGCTGCTGCTGCTGTGGGTTTCGCTCTTTCCCAGTCACGTCGCGGGCGCGCTCTCGGGCATGTTTTACGCGTTCGAGAAATTTGAATATCCAACCGCGGTGGAGATTTCGACCGCGCTCGTGAGCGTAGCGTTGCAAAGCGCGGTCCTGTTGGCGGGCTGGGGTATTGTTGGCTTGGCGGGCGTTTCAATTCTAACGAATCTTTTTACGCTCGGCGTCATGTGGTATCTCGTGCGGCGTTTATTGTTCAAGCCGCATTTTCGCCTTGACCGCAAATTGGCGCGTTGGATGTTTTTTGAAGCGTATCCGTTGATGATGAACAATTTGCTTTCAAATTTATTTTTCAAAATTGACGTGTTCTTGCTCTTGCCGTTGACGGGCGCAACTATTCTCGGGTATTACAACGCGGCGTACAAATTCGTGAACGCGTTGAATTTCATTCCATCCAAATTCACGCTCGCGATGTTCCCGATGCTATCGCGCCTTTCGACCGGTTCGACCGAGACGATGCAGCGCGCGTTAGTGGTATCGGTGAAATTGCTCCTCTGGATTGCGCTGCCGATTACGGTGGCGACGATGTTTATTGCCGAACCATTGATTTTGATTTTTGCGGGCATCGCGTACATTCCCGATTCGGCGATTGCGCTGCGATGGTTGATTTGGTTCCTGCCGTTCAGTTTCATCAACAGCGTGGTGCATTACGTGTTGATTGCGCTGAACGAACAACGTTTTCTCACGCGCGCGTTTTTGATTGGGCTGGTCTTTAACATTATCGCCAACTTGATCGCGATTCCAGCATTGTCGTATCGCGGCGCCGCGCTCGTCACTGTGCTGTCGGAACTCGCCTTGCTCGCGCCGTTTTATTACGCGTTACGCAAACACATGCCGCCGCTGCCGATTCTGGACATTCTGTGGCGTCCGGCCGTCGCGGCATTCGCGATGGGCCTCGCGCTCTATTTTCTCGTGCCGCAAAACATTATCGGCGCGCTCATCGCCGCGTCGTTGGTATATGGCGCGACGCTGTTGTTCTCTGGCGCGTTGGGGCCCGATGAGTGGTTGATTGTAGACAAGATGCTGCCAAAACGTTTGACGAGTTTGGCGATGAAAATCACGCGGGGCAAAATGAACTAGCGCGAGGCGCGCCAAATTCTATGTGTCGGTCAAGGGATTTGGAATTTTTCGATTTCCGCTTCAATCCGTATGCGATGCAAATGCACTTGCATACTCGGCGCTTTTAAATTATACGTGTCAATCCGCTTGTTGAGTTCGGCGGCTTGGACGCGAAATTGTTCGACCAGTTTGTTTTGGACGCGCGCATATTCAGGCGGGTCCTTTGGCGGCTTGGCCCGAAAGCGCTGCAACGGCGCAAATAATTTCGCGCGCGCGACATCCACCTCTTTGCGCGTTTCAATCCAATCGGGCGCATAGCCCGCGTTCTTTAACAGATTGAACGCGAGTTCCCAATCTTCAGACACGTTCGGATCGCGCGCGAGATTTTGGGGTTTCCCCGCGCCGCGCAGATTGTCAAAATCGCCGCGTTCCATTGCTTCGCGGATTTGGGAATCTATGGCGCTCTCGAAATTGAATGGATTGAGTCGCGCGCGTTCGTTTTGCGTTTGCGTTTTTTCGTTCGTCATACGGTTATTATGCAATAAAAATGCCGCGCGGTTCAATTCCGCGCGGCATTTTATAATTTAGCCAAAACTGCTTCCACCGCCGCCGCCGCCGCGTCCGCCGCGCGGTTTATCATCGCGCGGTTTAGCGAGGTCCACTTTCAAAGTGCGGTTGCGAAGTTGCGCGCCGTTGAACATGGATTGCGCGCGCGTGGCGTCTTCTTCGGTGGCAAATTCCACAAAGCCAAAACCTTTCGAGCGTCCTGTTTCGCGGTCAGTGATGACCGCGGCATCGGTCACTTGACCGGCGCCAGAAAAAAAGTCCTTGAGTTCTTCGGACGTGAGTTGATACGGAAGGTTGCCCACATACAAGCGGGGGCGATTGCCGGACATAAGCAGAGTCTCCTTTGAGCGCGGTTCAATCGGTAGAAATCGAACCGGGGTGAATCGGTGAGCCAATACGATGCAAATGGTAATTTGGCAATCTCGTGCAATGCGGCGCTGAAGCGCGACGGCGCTCCTTTCTCCCGACGGCGGCATCAACCGACAGCGCGCGATGCCGCAACAACTCACGCTCAAGGGCATCCCCTCTAAACAAATTCAGCTAGAGTTGACAAGGGAAACCATCACAAGCCAAACTTGCAAATTCGCAAGCGCCATGCGCCGAACAGCATGGCACTCAAACTATACCATGCGAAATCGTCTATTGTCAACGGGTATTTTCAAAAATAGCGCGCGGCAGCGGTTTGAAAAAAAACGAGGCGGCATATTCGCCGCCTCGCCAAGATTCAAATAAATAGTGGCGCCAACACCAACGTAATCGTCGCCAACAATTTAATCAATACGTGGAGCGAAGGCCCCGCCGTATCTTTGAACGGGTCGCCCACCGTGTCGCCGACAACAGCGGCTTTGTGCGCCTCGCTCTTTTTCTTTTCAAGCTGTCCCGTGACGGGATTCAAGACGCCTTCGGATTCAATCCATTTTTTCGCGTTATCCCACGCGCCACCGCTGTTGTTCAACACCGTCGCGAGCAGAATGCCCGCAATCGTGCCGACCATTAGCAAACCCGCTTCCGCTTCCCAGCGCAAAAGAATGCCGATGAGAATGGGAGCGCCGACCGCCAATACGCCGGGCAGAATCATCGAGCGCAGCGCGCCGCGCGCGGTAATATCCACTGCGCGCGCGTAATCCGGTTTCGATGTGCCTGCCATGATGCCCGGGTCTTCGCGGAATTGACGCCGCGTCTCTTCGATAATTTTTTCCGCCGTCGAGCCGACCGCGCGAATCGCCAACGCGCTAAAAAGGAAAATCAACATCGCGCCCAACATCGCGCCGACAAAAACTTCGACTTTGCCTAAATTCACCACATGCGAAGCCGCAAAGATTGCTTTGCCCGCTTCCGATTCCGGGGACACGCCCTGCGTCACTTGTTTGACTAACGCGACCTTGTCGAGATACGCGCTAAACAACAAGAACGCGGCGAGCGCCGCCGAACCAATCGCGTATCCTTTGGTCAACGCTTTGGTCGTATTGCCCGCCGCGTCAAGCGCATCGGTGCCGCGCCGCACATCTTCCGGCGCGCCCGACATTTCAACGATGCCGCCCGCATTGTCCACAATCGGACCGAATGTATCCATCGCCAAGATAAACGCGGCGGTCATCAACATGCCCATCGTCGCTACCGCTGTCGCATACACTCCTGCCACATACGGCTCAATCTGCAATGCCGCCGCGGCTTGCGTGCCGCACCAGTACGAACCAATCAGAGCGATGCCGACCGAAATCACTGGCAACGCGGTATTTTCCAAACCGACCGCGAACCCGGTGATAATGTTTGGACCGGTGCCGCGCAAACTTGCCTGCACGATGTCCTTGACCGGACGAAAACGTCCTTCGGTGTAATACATCGTAATAATGACAAATGCGACGCTGTTGAGCAAGCCAATTAAACCCGCAAAGACGAACCACCAGTTGCCTAATAACTGATACGTCACCACAGCTAACACGAGCGCTGACAAAATCACGGCGACAGCAAAGCCGCGATACAACGCGTTCGTCGGTTCTTCGCCCTCTTTGTATTTGATGCCCGGCACATTGGTCGTCGCGATCACGCCAACAATCGAAATAATCAATCCGAACGCGCGAATGATGAGCGGAAAGAAAATCCAGACCGGATTTTTGGTCACGGCATAGAGCGCCACGCCCAAAATCATCGCGCCGATATTCTCGGCGACGGTAGATTCAAACAAATCCGCGCCGCGCCCCGCGCAATCGCCCACATTGTCGCCCACCAAATCCGCGACGACGGCGGCATTGCGCGGATCATCTTCGGGAATCCCCGCCTCGACTTTGCCCACAAGGTCGGCGCCAACATCCGCCGCTTTGGTGTAAATTCCGCCGCCGAGTTGCGCGAACAGCGCGACAAAACTCGCGCCAAAGCCCATGCCGACAATCAAGTACGGCGCGATGGCAGGTCGCTCCAAACCGCCATACAGCACAAACATGGCTGCCACGCCAATCAACGATAAACCTACGACGAGAAAACCGCTGACCGCGCCGCCGCGCAACGCCACATTCAATGCCTGCGCCACGCCCGAACGCGCGGCGCTCGCGACGCGCACATTGGAACGCACCGCGACATACATGCCAATGATGCCGCTCAATGCGCTCGCCGCCGCGCCGACCAGAAACGCAACGCCGGTCATCCAGCCCAAATTGATGCCTTTGATATCTGTTTCAGTGACTTGTTCTGTCGAAACCAACACCGCAATAATGATGGCGACGACAATGGCGAGGCCCGCAATCGTAACGTATTGCCGCCGAATAAAGGCGATGGCGCCTTCGTAAATCGTCGCGGCAACGGCTTTCATTTCAGCGGTGCCTTCGTCGCGGCGTAAAACGTCCCACGCCAAATATGCCACAAACACTACCCCTAAAATTCCGGATATGGGAACAATCCACAGCCAGGTTGAATCCATTCCACAAACTCCTTTCCAGACATGCAAATCCGTCAGCGATTTGCGCCGGTAAAAAATATATTGCCAAGGAATACGCGCGTATTGCAAAAAAAAAGTCACGCCGCGCCACAAAACGGACGCGGCGCGACAGTGCGTTTGCGTAAAATGCGCCAAAACAACAATAATCGAATGTGATGGCGCGCAACGAGACGGGATTCTACCATAGGTTTTTATGCGATGCAAAGAAATTATTGGCGTGCGACAGGCGTTTTGCCAGCCAATATGCCAAGAGGCGAGCCGTATGGCTCGCCTCTTGACGTTATAGTGATTTTATTCCAAATAATCGCGCAATTTACGCGAACGGGAGGGATGGCGCAGTTTACGCAGCGCTTTGGCTTCGATTTGGCGAATGCGCTCGCGCGTGACGCCAAATTTTTTGCCGACCTCTTCGAGCGTGTGGCTCTTGCCGTCTTTCAAACCGAAACGCAGCTGCAGCACGCGCCCTTCGCGCGGCGAGAGCGAGGTGAGAATTTCTTCCATCTGTTCGCGCAAAAGTTGATGCGACGCGGCGTCGGTGGGACCGAGCGTGGATTCGTCGGGAATAAAATCGCCGAGATGTGAATCCTGTTCTTCGCCCACCGGCATTTCGAGGGATAGCGGACGCTGCGAAATTTTGATGATGCGTTCCACTTTTTTCGGCGTTGTGCCGAGTTCTTTGGCGATTTCGTCCGGCGTCGGCTCGCGCCCCAGTTCTTGCACAAGCTGCCGCGAGACGCGCGTCAACTTGTTGATGCGTTCGCACATGTGAACGGGCACGCGAATCGTGCGCCCCTGGTCGGCGATAGCGCGCGTGATGGCTTGACGAATCCACCACGTGGCGTAGGTTGAAAATTTAAAGCCGCGTTTGTAATCGAATTTTTCAACCGCGCGAATCAGTCCGATATTGCCTTCTTGAATTAAATCGAGAAACGAGACGCCGCGCCCGATATACTTTTTGGCGATGGACACGACGAGACGAAAATTGGCTTTGATGAGTTTTTGGCGCGAGAGCTCGCCTTCGCGCACTTTGGCTTCGAGCTTGGCGCGTTCGGACGCGGTGACGCCCGACGAACGATTCAGTTGCTGGCGCGCGCGTTTGCCGGTCTCCATGCCTTTGGCGTATTCGACTTCTTGTTCGGCGCGCAGCAACGGAATGCGCGAGATTTCTTTGAGATACAACGAGACCGTATCGTCAATGCCGATTTCATTCAAGTCAACTTGCGCGGGTTCTTCAATCTGTTCTTGTTTGGCGGAATCCAACTCTTGATTCGAATCAACCAGCGGAATTCCTTCTTCAAAGAGGATGATATATACCTCTTCGAGTTGTTCCATATTCGCTTCGGCTTCGGGCAGCGCCTGCATGATTTGGTCTTGCGAAAGCCAGCCCTGCGCCTTGCCTTTTTCCAACAGCTGCTGCACAATGGCGCGCGCAGCTGCTTGCGCGGGCTGCGGTTTGGTCGTCTGGGTCGTTACCACCACCGCTTCCTTGCGCACGCTAGCGTTCGGCTTGATGCGATATCCATTGCCGTTGCTTTTACGCGCGCGGCTTGATTTTGCAAGTCCGCTCTGTGTTCCTCGCGTCGCTTGTTTCGCCATTCACATCACCTACCTAAGCTGCATCCGAAAAGCCAAGCTGCCCGCTTGACGCGTCCATATAGCGAAATTGTCAGATTCGCCAGTCAATCCTTTTCGGCTGCAAATTATCTAACGAATTTTCAGTATGTCCAGCTTGACGTAACATCCAAATTCACAGTCGCTTGACATAATTACGGCTCGCCCCGATGCCACTTGGCAACAAAATCGAGACAGGGCGAGCCATCTCGTGAATATTATACGATGTTAGTACGCTGGCGTCAATACTTTTGTGCAATTTTTCTCAAAAAACCTACCAAATTGGCGATTTTTGGACTCGGCCCAAAAACCCAAACGTTCGCTGTCACGAAAATCGCCAAAATACGTAAGAATCACCAGAGATATCTTACTTAGGTCTATAAAGCAGGACTGCAATAAAGTTATTATTTCATTGTCAAGGTTGGAGTGGCCTATGGCACGGTATCAAGATTCGCTTGATGAGTTTATCGGTATTTCTCTTAGAATGGAACGGATCGTAAATTCGCTGCGGCTGCAAGATAACGGACAAGCGGTGTCAATGTGGCGTCCGCCGACTGATGTATCTGAAACGGACGACGCGGTGATAATTTTGGTCGAGATCGCGGGGATGGACCCGGACCAAATTCAGGTGGAATTTGACGCCAAGGTTCTGCGGATTAGCGGGACTAGGATGAATTTGCAGCGGCGCGCGACCGCGCATTGTCTCGAAGTGCAATATGGCGATTTTGCCAGCGAAGTGTATTTGGCGGGGCAATACGATTTGGACGCGCTCGACGCCAAATATCAAGACGGATTTTTGACCATTACGCTGCCAAAACTCAAAATCGAGCCGCGACGGATTGCGGCGCAAATTAAAAAGGTAACTGCGCCAGCGGCGCATTAAATGGCGAGAACCTTTGAGGTAGACAAGATGCCTATTTTTAAAAAGAATCAACCGGAAGAAAAAGAAATGAACGACCCTGAAGCGGAAACCACGCCCATTATTCCTGAAGAGCTGCCGATTTTACCACTCAAGGGCGTGGTGGTATATCCTTTGACCGTTTTGCCGTTGAATGTGGGACAAGCGCGCTCTTTGCGTCTGGTGGATGATGTGGTCAAAGAGCCGAATCGCCTGATTGGTTTGGTCACAATCAAGAGCGACAAATTTGAGGACGCGGGTCCCGATGACTTGCACCCAGTCGGCACCGCCGCGATTATTCATCGGATGCTGCGCGCGCCCGATGGCACGGTGCGTTTGATTGTGCAAGGCATCGAGCGCATTCGCATTCAAGAATTTTCCGCGCTTGAACCGTATCTCAAAGCAAAAATCGAACTGGCGCCAGAGACCATCAACAAGGATGTCCAAGTCGAAGCGTTGATGCGCAATACCGTCGAGTTGTTCCGCAAGCTCGTCAATTTGTCGCAAACGCTGCCCGAAGAATTGTTGATGGCGGCGTTGAATGTCGAAGACCCGCGCCAGTTGGTCTATATGATTGCGGCGAGTCTACGCATTGAGCTCAAGGACGCGCAAGAATTGCTCGAGCTTGACGACGTTGAGGCAAAGCTCGTCAAATTGGACGCGCTGCTAATCAAAGAAGTGGACGTGCTGGAACTCGGCAAAAAGATTTCGGGCCAAGCCCAAGCCGAAATTGAAAAGAATCAACGCGAATACATTCTGCGCGAGCAGATGAAACAGATTCAAAAAGAGCTGGGCGAAAGCAACGAGCAAGAAGCCGAAGGCAAAGCGTATGATAAAAAGATTGCCGAAGCGGGCATGAGCGTCGAAGCGGAAAAAGAGGCGCGACGCGAATTGGAACGGATGAAGACCATGCCGCCCGCCGCCGCCGAATATCACGTCATTAAAACGTATCTTGATTGGCTCGTGGATTTGCCGTGGAATAATATCACCCAAGACAATCTTGATATTCCGAACGCGCGCAAGATTTTGGACGAGGACCATTATGACCTCAAAGAAATCAAAGAGCGCATTTTGGAATATCTCGCGGTGCGTAAATTACGCGCGGAACGCGGCGGCGACACGGAAGAAGCGCGCGCCTATCGCGGCTCGATTCTGACGCTCGTCGGACCGCCCGGCGTCGGCAAAACTTCGCTGGGGCAATCCATCGCGCGCGCGTTGGGGCGCAAATTTATTCGCATGTCGCTCGGCGGCATGCACGACGAAGCGGAGATTCGCGGTCATCGTCGCACCTATATCGGCGCGATGCCGGGGCGTTTGATTCAATCTATCAAACGCGCGGGAACGAAAAATCCCGTCATCATCTTGGACGAAGTGGATAAAGTGGGCGCGGATTATCGCGGCGACCCGTCTTCGGCATTGCTCGAAGTGCTGGACCCGGCGCAAAATAAAACTTTCCGCGACCATTATCTCGATGTGGATTTTGATTTGTCGCAAGTGATATTTATCTGCACCGCGAATACGCTCGAAACGATTTCGCCGCCGTTACGCGACCGCATGGAAATCCTGACGTTATCGGGTTACACCGATTACGAAAAGACGCAAATCGCCAAGGGCTATTTGATTCCACGCCAACTACAAGAGAACGGCTTGAAAATCGAAGAAGCGACTTGGGACGATGACGCGATTCGCGCCATCATCCGCGATTACACACGCGAAGCGGGAGTGCGCAGTCTGGAACGTGAAATTGGGCGCGTGATACGCAAATTGGCGACCAAACTCGCCGAGGGCACAGCGGCGCCGTTCGATGTCACTGCCAAGCTGACGCGTCAACTTTTGGGCAAGGCGCGCTTTTACAACGAAGCGCGCGAACGCACCGAAACGCCCGGGGTGGCGACTGGCTTGGCGTGGACGCCGGTGGGCGGCGATATTCTGTTCATCGAAGCGACGCGCATGCCCGGCAGCAAAGGTTTTCTCGTGACGGGCCAATTGGGCGACGTAATGCGTGAATCAGCGCAAGCGGCATTTTCGTACGTCCGCTCCAAATCGCAAGAATTGGGGATTGACCCGGAAGTTATTGAAAAGAGCGATGTGCATCTGCACATTCCCGAAGGCGCGACGCGCAAAGATGGTCCAAGCGCGGGCGTGACGATGGCGACGGCGCTGGTGTCGCTGTTTACGAACCGCCGTGTCAAAGACAATATCGCCATGACAGGCGAGATTACATTGCGCGGGCGCGTGTTGCCGGTCGGCGGCATCAAAGAAAAAGCGCTGGCAGCGCATCGCGCAGGTTTGGATACGGTCATTTTGCCATGCCGCAATGAGCGCGATTTGGAAGAATTGCCGGACGAAATCCGCAAGGATATGACCTTTATTCTCGCCGAACGGGTCGAAGAGGTATGGGACGCGGCGCTCGAACCCAAAGCCGCGTTGCGCGATATGAATAGACGTGAACGCGAATTAAGCGTATCGCATACGCTGGAGCATGTGAATTAAAAACGGATGTTACGCACTAGTACGGCAAATTTGAAATTTGCCGTGCTAGAGCCGATTCCACTTTAATTTGTGGGTAGACCTTTCGGGTTTTCGGAAACCCGAAAGGTCTTGCCCCACAAACGAATCAGGAATTCGCTCTAATGCGCGCTATTTTTTAGCGAATGCGCGTAACGTGAGTTAAAAAGTAAAAAAAGGACATCCCTAAAAGCATTCTGCGCGCGGCAAGCAAAAAGCTGTTCGGCGCGGAATGTTTTTTTTTGCATTCATGTCCCATTGCGACGCGTCCAGAGCAATGGTATAATTTTTTTCGTCATGGCAACCAAAAAAATCGCTAAATCCAAAAACCAACCGGCTGTTTCCATCGAGTATCGTGAATACGAAAAACGCTATATCGAGTTGGGCAATGAACGGCCTAAACTTTCGCCGGAAGAATTTGAACAATATGATGACGAACTCCTTGAATTACTGGCGTTGGACGATGATTTGATGAGCGACGAACAAATTGTCCGTATTCAGGAATTGGAATATTTGTTGATTGATACCGAATGATCAAGCCCCTTGTTCTTTTCTTGTGCACCGGAAATATTTGTCGCTCGCCGATGGCGGCAGCGCTATTTCGCGCGCATGCGCGCGCGCAGGGCGACGGCGACGCGTATCGGATCGAATCCGCAGGCACCTGGGGCGTGGATGGCGCGCCCGCATCGGAAAACGCGCAGCGCATCATGCAACAGCGCGGATTATCGCTGACGGAACATCGCGCGCGCACCGTCAACGCGAGTTTGGTCCAAGAGGCGGATTTGATTGTGGTCATGACGCGCAGTCATCGCGACGCGCTCGCCGCCGAATTTCCGGGCATCCGTTACAAGCTGCATTTGATGAGCGAGCTGGATAATCTGCAATACGATATTTCAGACCCGTATGGCCGCTCCTTGCAAACATACGAAATGTGCGCGAGTGATTTGAACGCGCTGATCGAGCACGGCTATCCGCGCATCGCGCAATGGCTCGCTCCGATAGCGCAGCTGTCCGACAGCCGAACGTAACGCAAAACACGACACACCCGGCGCATCGGGATTCTCCACCCTCCGATAGCCAACAAGTTCGCCCAATCCACTTTTCTTTCAGGGCACATGAACGGTTTATCTTGGCTTTTCAAGCGCATTGACCGTTTTTTTAATCAGCTCGGCGCGCGTCTGCCGCCGCCGTTTGATGACGCGCGCGTGCGCTTTCGCCTGCAAGCCGGCGCCGCGATTGCGCTCGGCGTCTGCTTTATCGTTTATCTCCTTCTCTTTATCAATTTCCTCGCGTCGCTCAATCAGCTCGCCACCGATTTTTTGTATCATCCGATCGCGCCCAACCCGAATATCGCGATTATCGCCATTGACAGCAAGAGTCTCGATGAAATCGGAACATATCCGTGGCCGCGCGCCGTTCACGCGGCATTATTGGAGCGTCTACAAGCCGCGCCGCCGCGCCTTGTCGCCTTTAACTTGTTATTTCCGCAACCTTCGCCCGATGACGCAGCGTTTGCTTTGACAATGCAAAAGAGCGACAACGTGCTGCTCGCCGTCGCCGGCGTAACCGCGGCCGCGTATGCCAAGCAAGTGGAAAGTTTGCCGACCTTTGATGTGGTGATTTCGCCGGACCAGATTCTTGGCGACAGCGCGCGCGCGTTTGGACATCGAACCATTACGCCGGACGCGGATGGAATCGTGCGCCGCGTCGCGACGGCGATTCGGGCAAATGAAATCAATTATCCCGCGCTCGGTTTAGCCGTCGCCGCCGAGGCGCTCGACGTACACGAGATTCAATATGATTTACCCGCGCGCGTCGTGCGCGTCGGTTCGCTGACGATTCCGGTGGACGAATACGGCAATATGTTATTGAATTTCACCAGTCCGCGCGCGGGGATACCAATCTATTCTTACGTAGATGTTTTTCGGGGCAACGTGCCTGCCGCCGCGTTTCAAGATAAATTAGTCTTTATCGGCGGAACAGGCAATATCGAGAGTCGCATTTTTACGATTCCATTGAATCTCGACAACACTCAAATCTATGATGTGCAGCTGCAAGCGGATTTATCAAATATGTTGCTCAACGCGCCGCCCAACACATTGGCGCCGCAAAGCGCGTTGGGCCAGCTGGCGTTGACGCTGGCGGTGGCGTTATTGGCGGGGTTAACGCTGCCGCATTTAAAGCCGTTATACGCATTTGCGTTGACGTTAATCTATTTGCTCGGCTTGTTACTTGCCGCGTTTGAAGTATTCAATCGCGGAGTTGTGATACAAATTTTGTATCCGGGGTTGGCGCTGCTTTTGACCGCGCTGAGCATTACCGTCTTTCGCTATCTGTTTGAGGAACGGAGACGGCGCGCCTTGACGATGCTGTTCCGACGCTATATGCCGGCAGAGAACGTAGGGCGCGTGGTGGATGCCATTGACCGAGGCGAATTGCCGCTCACCGGCGCGCGGCGAATTGTGACCGTGCTTTACACCGATTGGCGCGGCTTTGCGACCTTGTCCGAAGAGACCGCGCCCGAAACCGTTTTGAAAATGGTCAATCGTTATATGGAAATCGCGCTCGAACCCATTCAAGCCGAAGGCGGAACTGTGTCAAAACCGATGGGCGACGCGCTAATCGCGATTTGGAATGCGCCGCTTGACCAACCTGATCATTGCGAGCGGGGCATCCGCACCGCGATTCAGATTCAGCGCAATCTAGCGCGGCATCAACAAATACACGCGACCGAAGAAAAATTAAATTTTGGCATGGGCATCGCGACCGGCTGGGCGGTGCTTGGCAATATCAGCGCGCGCGGCAAAGTGGAATATACGCTCATCGGCGATACGGTCAACGTTGCCGCGCGCATCAGCGCCTTTGCCAATAACAATCAAATTCTTGTGGACAGCGCCACCGCGACGACAGCTTACGAGGGTATTATACTGCGTCAGTTGACGCCCGTGCGCGTGCGTGGGCGCAAAGAACCGCTGCCTGTATGGGAAGCCCGCGATAACGAACCACAGTTGAACGCGGAAAGCGCCGATGACGAGGGGACGGATTGATCACTGCGCTGTCGCGCGATCCGCTTTCCGAACCAATTCCGCCGCCCAGACCTGTCGCCAAAACGCGTAATATGCCATCAAGAAACTCAACAAAAATCCGTGGCCGCCGTCGCGGAATCCTTGCAAAACAATAAAACGCCGATAAAATTCGCGCGCTGGCATACTTAGGTAACTTATTTTGCGCGGGCGGATGCCCTGCGCCGCCATCATTTCGGCTTCAAACCGCGTATAGCGTCGCTGTTTTTGCCGAAATTGCGCCAGCGTTTCATAGTTGTAATGAATCAACGGCGTCGCGAGAAAACCTTCCGCGCCCGCTGCGACAACTAATTCATGCACCGGACGAGTTTCATCGAAATGCGCCTGCCCTTTTTTTAAAACGCGCGGTTGATAATCTGGCGACCAGCCAGTGTGTCGAATCCATTTGCCAAAGATATAGTTTTGGCGTGGAATCCATAGTAAAACTTGCGGCGGCATAGCGTCCTCGCTATGCGAAATTCGCGTGCGTATTTCGGCGCCCAATTCCGGCGTCGCGCGTTCGTCCGCATCAATGAAAAAAATCCATTCGCCATTTGCCGCGCCGAGCGCGGCGTTGCGCTGCGCGGCGTAATTGTCAAAGGGTCGTTCGATTACGCGCGCGCCCGCAGCTTGCGCGCGTGCCACCGTATCGTCCGCGCTGCCCGAATCAAACACAATCATTTCGTCCACAGTGCCGTCGAGCGATTTGAGGCACGCGTGAATGTGTTTGGCTTCGTTCAAAGTCAATACAATCCCCGTTAGCGTCATATCATTCGGTCCGCTCACGGCTCAATGCAATCACGGTTTGATACGCCGTCAACTGTTTTTGAAAATCGTCTGCGCTGATTTCTCCGCGCGCCGCTTGCGCTTGCACAAGTCGTATGGCGCGCCGCATCCCTAATCGCGTTAGCGTCCGCGCCGCCGCGTTCCAAACACGCGTATAGTGTTTACGAAACAAGATAAATCGCGCGCGCCACAATTCCACAAACATCGTGGCTCTAAATTGCCGCGTGCTGCGCGCTTCATGATGCACGATTCGAGCGGCTGGCACGCACCAAATTTCCCACCCTGCCCGCTTGATACGCATACACCAATCCACTTCTTCGGCATAAATGAAATACGCTTCATCCAACACGCCGACTTGGGCAGCCGTCTCGGCGCGCACTAACAGCGCCGCGCCAAGCGGATGGTCAATCTGAAATGGCGCGCCCCGATCGTACAACGCAAACGGATAGCGCCCATTTAGACGCGACGCGCGCAAACGCCAATTCACCGGAAACAGATCAATATAAAGTTGCGCCAAACTGGGAAAACGAAAAGCGGAATGCTGTCGCGCGCCATCGGGATAAAATAAACTTGGGCCGCACGCGCCGGCGCGCGGATGCTCTTGCATAAACGCGGTTAGTAACGATAACGCCGCGCGCGCGTCCGCGCCAATTTCAGTGTCAGGATTGAGCAGCAGCCAATATTTACCGCGCGCGCGCGCCAGACCTTGATTATTCGCTTTGGCAAAACCTAGATTGGCGGAATTTTCGATCAATTCGACCCACGCGAATTGTTCGCGCACAATTTTACGCGAGGCATCCGTCGAAGCATTGTCCACCACAATCACTTGGAGCGAAAGCGTATCACGAATGCGCGCAAGCGAAGCGAGACATTGCGTCAAGCATTCTTGCACCTGAAATGAAACAATGACGATGGACAAAAACATAATTTACGCAAAAAAACACGCTATTTTCACGTTCAAAAGAGCGAAATCGGTTCAACCACTAGATATAGCGGCATTTATCCAAAGAGACCTACATATTTTAATATTATGTCAAATTTATCGGTTTCGGATAGTAAAGAAAGTACTCTAGTCCTATAGCATTCCAAATAAGTTGATGCCTATACTGGAAATACGGAAAAAAAAGTCGAAATTCAAGTTAGATTTTTCTATTTTTTCGGGCGGACATGATACGCATCTCAGTTTACCACTGGCTCCCTGTAGCCGAGAATATGTTGTTTGAAATCGAAAACCATCTGCGCGCGTTAGCGCCGCATGAGGTGAACGATATTGAAATGGAACGCGACGCCGTTACATTTCATACAACTTTTAAATTCAGCAAAGATTTTCGCTCCGTCGCGGTCTTTCCACTGCCCGGCAAAATAAATCAGCGCGGTTTTTGTCAACACGTGCTTACGATTGCGCCGATTCACGGCCTCACGCTCAATGCGCTGCTCAATGAGCTCGTTCCCGAATTAGTTCGCAGCGTAAGCGCATTGTTGTACGCCGTGCTGCCTGATTCCGCGCGCAGCAAACTCGCGATTTTACGCGCTGGCGTGGCGCCCTTTCAGCAATTTCAGGTCACGACGCTTGACCCGCCGACAGAACAAGCTGCGCCCGACTTGCTCATGCGCAACCAAGTAACCGCGATTTTATTGGACGAACGTTCGGCAGATTACATGCGAGCCGGTTTTTCCATTCCAAATTTGCATCTCGATATTAAACCGTTTCAAGGCAGCGCCGGCGCGTTCACCAGCGAGTTGGATAATAATATTTTATTTTTCGCGACCGAATACACTCCGGACGAATGGGCTATCCACGACAGCGTAATTTATAAATACTGCGCGCTGGTGTTGTACGCGCGCACACTGGATTATGTCACATTAATTCTGCGTCAAGCGCGCGACCATATTATTCCGCTGCGCCGTCGTCTAGCGTTGACGCTGCAAGGCAATGTCGCCGAACAATTCGAGACGCTGATTCAGATAAAACGCTACTTGATGTATGTTAACATCAAGCTCCCCGTCATCCAAAAAATCAGCCATCATTTGCGCGCGACGCGTCACGCCCAGACCTTTATGGCAAAGCTTGCTACCTTTGACGAGCCAATCAAGGTCTTTGGCTATCCCACCATTCGCAGCATCGAAAATACAATTTGGCAGCCGCCCTATCTCATCGGCAAAATTGACGACGAGACGCTGCGCCTTGAAACGCAATTTGACCAAGAGATTGGAGAAATCCAAATCATTTCGGACGAATTGTCGCAAATGCTCGAAAGCAGTTTGCTTTCGGAACAGCTCCAAGTCGCCCATCAAGCGTTGGACGCGCTGCAAGCGAATCTGGAAATCGAACGCAGCGCCAAAAATCTGGCGAATGCGAACCGCACAATGGCAGCGTTATTGATTGCGGGATTGGGGATGCTGATTGCCAATACGCTGGGGTTTGGACCTATCGGAGTCATTCTCATCGGAATTCTAACCATCTTTGGCGGCTCTATCGCCACCACATTTGCGCTCAAACGCCGCAAAGCGTATTTCCGTCTGGTAATTCCGGTGCGCGCCAATTTTGCGCCAGATTTGTTGGCGCACTGGTTGAGCCGCCACAAACTTTTGAAACAAAAAGCGAATGGCAATCAAATTACCTATTCCTGGCAGCAAGCTATTCCGGTGCATTTGCTTGGGCCCGCGCGCGCAGAAAACTTTTCATCCCAGCGCGAGCGCTATCTGGTTAAACGATTTGATGTAACGGTTGACCTGCTGCGGCGCGGTTTTTTGAATACGATAATTATCGAGACCGAACATTTTACCGCCGATTTCGACAGTCGCGATTTGGTGGAACATATCATGACCGAACTTTTGGATGTGCGCGCGATGCGGACAAATTCAGCGGCGGAAGCGTCGGTCTATGTTCAGGTCATGTCCCTGTTGGGCTTGGCGCTGGACGAAGAATTACCGGCGCTGAATAATCTGTTGGCGCTGCCCGCCGCGCAGCTCTCGCAGCTCATCACCACCGGCGCGTCCGCGCACGCAGACACTAACTTGTCCAAATTGGATTTGCATATCTTGCAAGATTTGAATGGTCAACTGCGCGCTTATCAGGAATGGCTGCGCGAGACACTCGAAAGTCCCAAACGGCGCAATTTGCTCGACCTTATCGGCGCGCAAAATATTCGCGACAAATTAACGCTGCTCAAGCAGATTGAAGAGGAACGCATCCACTATGCTCAACCCAGTGCATGAACTGGACCAAGTTCAAAGTATTTTATCCGTCCTCGCGCAGATTTTGGCGCGCGGTCTAACCAGCGAGCAACGCGACACCGTCTTGCGCGGGATGCCCATCGTTTTGGGCAAACGCAATGGCGATGAATTCGCTTTTTATCGCGCGCTGCTCGACACGTACGAAACGCGCCAAAACCTCGATTTTGTCGTTGACCTCACGCGCCGCATCGAAGGCACGCGCAGTTTTTATCAAGATGTCGGACCCGATTTGGACCGCTTGCGCTTTTTGCTCAGCAAACAGCAGCAGCGCGCGCGCCAAACGAACGACAAGCCGTTTGTATTTGTGCTGATGCCGTTCCGCGAAGAAAATTTTGTCATCTATGAGCGGACAATCAAGCCGACGCTCGAGAATATCCGCTGCCGCGTTGAACACGCCAAAGACGCGCACACCGTCGAACGCATTGTTGACGCTATCTTTACGCAAATCGCGCGCGCGCAATTCATTGTCGCCGATACCACCGGCAAAAATCCGAATGTGTTTTACGAAATCGGTTACGCGCACGCGCTCGGCAAAAAAGTGATTTTGCTCGTGCAAGACGCGCAAGATATTCCGTTCGATATCGCCGGCTTGCGTCACATTCAATACAAACCGCACGCGCTGAACGCGTTGGCGGTGGATTTGCGCTCAACCGCCAATGCTCTCTTGCGCGAAACAAATGACCTGGCGGCTTGATTCAAGCCGCGGCGCGTCAACCGCATTCTGTTTCAATGCCAATCGCGGCGCGGCTTGATTGGAATTTGTTTGAATTCACGCATCAGTTCAAGCAGACGCTCCACTGTGGCGTTAAACATCAGCTCGCCAAATTCGCGCGTTGCCACCGTCGGATCGCCGGCAACGCCGGTTTTGGAAAAGCGCGACCACCAATCCATCCACGCATACGCGGCGGGCTTGGGATGGTCCCAATTAAAATATTTCAAATTCGGCACGCCCATCTCGCGCGTCGCCAAATCCATCCGCACCAAATCGGGACGCAAGTGCAGCAGCAGCGACGTTTCAAATTCGCAGGCGTGACCGATGCCGCCATGTTCGGACCGCCGCTGCTGCGCGATCAAATCGCGAATCAACACATCATCCACCGCCGCGTTCCCTGCCATTGCGCCCACCACCGCGCCCGTTTGCAAAACCGCTTTGCGCGCCGCCAATTCCACTAATGACGAATTCGAGCCGTGTCCATTGACGAGCATGATGTGCGTAAAACCGTGTCGCGCGACGCTAATCGCCGCGTCCGCGAAAAACGCGAGCAGCGTCTCCATAGAGGACGTGAGCGAACCGGGGAAATCCATGTGATGCTCTTCAAAACCAACGGGCAAAACCGGCAGCGATAAAATTTCAGCCGGCGCGCGCCGCGCCACTTCAAAGCACACCGCTTCGACAATCAAATTATCCGTATTCAACGGCAAATGCGGCCCATGGTCTTCAATCGAACCGATGGGAATGAGAATGGCTTTTTGCGCCGCCGCCGCGTCCCGCGCTTCCAGCCAGGTCAATTCATCATAACGATATTTGGTCATACTTTTTTGGCTCCTTGAATTTTTATGCGCGCGCAAAAAAAAATCGCCCGCTTGCGCGAGCGATTTTTTTATTCCACCAGCGTTCTCGGGTCGAGCGCATCGCGCAAGCCGTCGCCCAAAAAATTAATCGCCAGCACGGTGATTAAAATCAGCAAACCCGGAAAAAACCAGATATGCGGCGCGCTCTCGATATAGCGCGTCGCATCTTCGAGCATATTGCCCCACGTCGCCGTCGGCGCGCGCACGCCCAAGCCCAAAAAACTGATGTACGCTTCGGACAGAATCGCCGTCGCAATGCCCAACGTGACCGCCACAATAATTGGCGCGGTCGTATTGGGCAGCACATGCCGAAAGATAATGCGCGAATTTCTTACGCCCAACGCGCGCGCCGCTGTGACATATTCGCGTTCTTTGAGCGACAAAAATTCGGACCGCACAATGCGCGCCAAGTACATCCAACTTGTGAAACCGATAATCAAAATAATGACAATGAGACTGCCGCTAAATTCGCGTCCGAACAAATCAAAGTTTTGAATTTTATCGCCCGCGTATTTTGCCGCGATAATCAAAAGGAACAGCGTGGGAATATTCAACACCGCTTCGGTAAAGCGCATCAACACGCTGTCCACCGCGCCGCTGTAATAGCCGGCGAACGCGCCGACCAACACGCCCACCACCATCGCAATCGCTACCGCCGCGACGCCAATGAGCAGCGAAATCTGTCCGCCATAAATCGTCCGCGCCATAATATCGCGGCCAATCGGGTCGGTCCCGAACGGATGCGCCGCCGAAGGCGCCTGCAAGCGATTGCTCAAGTCAGTGTGATTGGCATAATCTTCGGAAAAAATAAACGAGCCGATGAGGATGTACGCCAACAGCAAGCCCAGCAAGAATAGGCCGAACATCGCCGCGCGATTCCGTTTCAATTTGCGCCAAGCGAGTTGTTTTGGCGATAAAACTTGCGGCGGCGTCTTGGATTGCGCGGCGAGCGCCGCTTTGGCAAGAGTCGTCATGCGTGTTGGCAGGAAGCGAGCATTCGCGACGCGCGCCGGGCGAGCCGCGGGTGAATGCTTTGTCCTTTTGCCTTGCCGAATTAAAAGCTATTCAGTGATATCGAATGCGCGGGTCGAGAAACGTGTACGTAACGTCGGTGACAATTTGAAAAAAGACAACCGAGACCGAAATCAACATCAAGATTCCCATCAGCACCGGCAAATCGGATTTTAACGCATGGTCATAAAACAAACGTCCCATGCCGGGCCACGAAAAAATTGTTTCGGTCACCAGCGCGCCCGCGAGCAAAAAACCCAAATCCAAACCAATCAGCGTCACAATCGGCAGCGCCGCGTTTTTGAGCGCGTGCTTGATCAGCACAAGCCGCTCTGGCAAACCTTTCGCGCGCGCGGTCCGCATATAATCTTGACTGGCGACCTCCAACATATTGGACCGAATAAAGCGGCTGTACGCCGCAATCGAAATAATGGATAAAGTCGCAACGGGCAGCGCCATGTGCCAAATCAACTGCATGAACGTTTTTCCGGCGGAAGGTTCAAACATGCCCACCGTCGGAAAGTAAGGCAGACCCGCGCGTTTCAAATATACGCCGAAAATATAAATCAAGCCGAGCGCCAAAAGCGGCACGGGCATCGAATAGCCCACAAAAGATAATCCCGTAAAAATATTGTCGTACCACGAATACTGTTTTAGCGCGGAAGAAACGCCCAACAATAACGCAAAAACGATAATGACCACTTCAGCGGTGAGCATGAGCAAAAGCGTATTGGGCAAACGGTCGGCGATCATTTTGGTCACCGGTTGACGCGTCACCACCGAAGTCCCCAAATCGCCGCGCAAGATGCCGCGTCGTTCGCCGAACTTGTCCGGCACGCCGTCGCCATCCACATCAATTTTCATCCAATCATTTCCAATCAGCCACACCAAATATTGCATATGAATCGGTTGGTCAAGCCCGAGCTGCCGAATCAAACGCTCACGGTCTTTGCCTTTGACCTGTCCATTCCGTCCTGCAAACGCGATGAGCGGGTCGCCCATATTCATGATGAGCGCAAAGACAATGACGCTGATGAGAAACAACAGAGGAATCGCCTGTAACACGCGGCGAAGAATGTATCTGCCCATGAGCTCAAAACCCTGACAAGTTTAGCGCAGCTTGACCGCGCGCCAAACCTGTCAGGGTCACATTCAGCTTATTGTGTCTTGTCCCATTCGAACACGTTCCAGAATGGAGTCGCGCCCGAGAACTTGACATCCGAGAGTTTCTTGGAGATGGTCCACAAATCCGGGTCATCCCAGATACTCGCCCAATATACTTTGTCCGCGATAATCTGTTGGATTTGGTGGAAAAGTTCAGTGCGCGCTTTGGCGTCCACCGTCCTGGTTTGCTGTTGGAACAGCGCATCCAAATCTTTGTCGCAAAAGAATTGCCAGTTATTGCCGGGCGGATTACTGTCCGATGGAATCTCGCTGCACAACCACGCGGACGTATCGGGGTCCGGGAATAACGGCGAATTCGACCATTGGGCAACATCGTATTGGCCCGTCGCCACGGGACCCTTGTCGCCATAACTATTGAAAAAGACATCCGACGGATCGGTTAACAGTTCGGCGTCAATGCCCACATCTTTCCATTGCTGCTGCACAATCGCCTGTGTATTTTTGCGAATTTCGCGCGTCGTCGTCCGATAACGCAATTTTAATTTCACGCCATCTTTTTCGCGAATGCCATCCGCGCCCACTTTCCAGCCGGCGGCGTCAAGCAAGTCTTTGGCGCCTGCAGGGTCAAACTTGATCGGTTGAATATTGGGGTCCGCCTGTGCCATGCCATCCCAAAATGTGAGCGCGGGCTTGGTCAAGCCAAACAACAATTCTTGCGTAATCTTGTCGCGGTCCACCGCCATCACCACCGCGCGGCGCACATTAGCATCTTGCAGCGCGGGATGTCCTTTGGTCGTTCCTTCCGCGCTCAGATTAAAGTACCATGATTCTTTGTAACCTGATTGCACTTTGGCGATTTCCACCGTGCCAAGTTTCTCCAGGTCGGGTACGTCGGAGGGGCTGATGAAAACGCCAATGTCCACATCGCCTGCTTTAATGGCGGCGAGCTGCGCGGCATCATCCGGCACGATACGAAAGAAAATCTGATTTACTTTTGGTTTGCCCAACCAAAAATCGGGATTCGCTTCAAACGTGAGATGACTGCCAGTCTCCCATTCTTTGAACAAGAATGGACCGACACCAACGGTCGGGGCGCGATTCCATTCCGCATTATCCAGCGTGCCATCTTTTTGGAACACCGGTTCCAAAATATGTTTGGGCAACGCCACCGTGCTATTGACGCGGCTAAAAATGCCCGTCATCCATGGCGCGTACGGCTCTTTGAACGTGACCACCAGCGTATTCTTGTCCGCCGCTTTCACGCTCTCAACCACTGATTCGAACGGATCGCGACTGGTCACGGTATTCTTGTCGCTCATAATCATATCGTACGTAAAGACATAATCATCCGCTGTCAGCGGCGTGCCGTCTGACCACTTGACATCATCGCGCAGTTTGAACGTAATCACCGTGCCATCGGACGAGATGCCGCCATTTTCCACAGTCGGAATCTCGCGCGCAATCCATGGCAGCGGTTCGTTTTTATCGTTGAACGTAATCAACGCGTTGTCAAGAAACAAATCAAACAAATTCGCGGTGAACCATTGATTGGTATAGAGCGGACTCAAACTATTCGCTTCTTGCGTATACGCGATGCTAATAACTTTGTTGCCACTCGCCGCAGGCGCTTCGGTTGGCTTGGGCGCTTCAGTGGGCGCAGCTGGCGCGGCGGTGGGTTGCGCCGGCGCGGCAGTGGGTTGCGCTGGCGCGGCGGTCGGCGGCGACGTAGTGGGCGAAACGGCGGGCGCGCACGCCGCCACAAACGCCAACGCCGCGACGAGAGTGAGTAACATCAAACTGCGTTTAAAAAAAACGCGCTTCATTCTTCTCCTCCTGAGTTTTTTTTATTTCTTCCGTCTCTCGCGCGATGAGTGAATCATTCACGTTACGCGCATTCGCTAAAAAATAGAGCGCAAACGTACGGCAAATTTCAAATTTGCCCTACTATGGCGTAACATCAGTGAATCATCTAGGCGCAAGAAATAGAGCCAGTCGTAGGTCGGCAACAAAATATTGGGGCGGCGGCACCTCCTTATCAGTGACGAGCCAATATCGAAGCGGATGATATGAGGACAAGCGAAAAAAATCATGCGGTTTGAGGATGTCCGCATTATAAAATGGAGTTACGGCATTTGTCAATGGAAAAATTTCCGATGATTTTTCACATCTCGAAAACGCAGCGGATTTCCAGACCCTAAGGGTTTTCGAAAACCCTTATAGACAACTCAACTAAAAGTCGTATGATGAGGGTATGGCTGAACGTAAATTCAAGTTAACCGCAAAGCAAGTTGGCGAACTGGGGCGCGCCTATGATGCCTGTTCCGACGGCGACACCAAAATCCGCTATCAAGCCGTGCGCCTCTATGGTACGGCGACTCCGCTGCAAACGATTCTCAAGGCAACGGGCTGTAGCATCTCCAGTTTGCGCGAATGGGTGCGTGCCTATCGCACGGCGGGTCTCGCAGGTTTGCTGGATCATCGCGCTGGCGGCAACTCCGCCAAACTCACGCCGGACCAACGCCAAGAAGTGGAAGCGCGGCTGCAGCAATTCACACCGCAACAAATTCTTGGCACAGCGACCCATTCTGCCAACGGTCAGTTCTGGACGGTCGAAGACATGCAAGTCGCGCTGCGGCGCTGGTATGGCGTGGAGTATCAAAGCCGCAATTCGTATTACAACTTGTTGTATGCCTGCGGGTTCAGTTATCAGCGCACGGAAAAAGTCTTCAAGTCGCAACGGCCCGCTGACATTGCGGCGTTTCAAGAAATGGTCGAAAAAAACTCATTGACACGGCGCAAGAAACGCCGCAAACGGTCATCCTAACGGAAGATGAAGCGTCCATGTATTTGCAAGCGACTACCCAAAAGGTGTGGGCGCGGCAAGGACAAACCCCGACCGTGCGCGTGGATGCCAATCGCACCAAGACGAACTTTTATGGCACGTTGAATTTGCAGACCGGCGAAGAACTCGTTCTCCGCGCGGAGAGATTGAACAGTGCGACCACCGCATTTTATTTGAATTGTGTATTAGAGACCTATCCCGACGTGCCCATTCTCTATTTTTGGGATCGCGCACCCTGGCATCGTGGCGCGGCGATTGACCGTGTGTTACAAGAGAATCCGCGTTTAGAAATCATTTGGTATCCCGTCGCGACTCCGGAACTGAATCCCCAAGAACATGTCTGGAAAGCCGCGCGACGCGCGGTGAGTCACAACCATACACAGGCGCAGATAGATCCGCTTGCGGATCAATTTGAAAATTATTTGAGCCGCACACGCTTTACATCCTCCTTTCTGGATTCATACGGCTATAACACCATTCGTGCGATGTTTATTTGAGTTGTCTATTAGGGTCTGAAAATCAGGATAGTCACCAGAAAAATTCCCGATGATTTTTCACACCTCGAAAACGCAGCGGATTCCCAGACCCCAAGAGTTTTCAAAAACTCTTGGGGTCTGGGCCAGAAAAAAAATTTTGACGTTTATTCGCATCATATAGACCGCATTGCCCAAGAGCTGAGAAATCGCCGTTCGCGCTTACAATGTGATTATTTCACCGAGGACAAATTATTATGCTGTATGCTTTATTGATCGCGTTATTGACCGCGAGTTTGTATGCAGTCAGCGTTTCAAGCGTCAACGCGGCAATGACGCCCTTTGCCGCCGCGTTAGCGGCGCTCATGACGTTTATTTCAATTTATCTGCCGCGCAAATTCTTCGCCTATACCCTGCAAGACATTGCGCCGACTGTCTTGCAAAATTTGATGCAGCGCGTTTTGATTGGCGTTGTATTTACGCTGAGCCTGCCGCTCGCGGTCCTCGCACTCACCGGCGGTTGGAACGATCCCCGATTTTTGGGCGAATTATTTGTGTACACGCTCATCGGCATTTTCTTGATCCAGATTATTGGCGAAGCGCTCACCAATCACGTGTTATATTTGCAGCGCACCCATCAATACAATTCCAATCAACTCTTTGCGCTGCTCGCCGGTCTCGCGCTGCTGTTCTTTATTTTGATTCTTTACTTTCTGGCGTTTGACCTCGCGCAGCCGCCCGCGATGCGCAATTATTTGCGCGACATGTTGGCAATCACTTTGATTTTGGGCGGTTACGGACGCGCCGTCTTTTTGATGGTGCATCATTAACGCGGCGCGTCGCTGCGAAAGATTTTTAGCGAATAATTTGAACGCGCAGACCTTGGACCGCGCGCATCAAATCCTTTTCCTCACCCGCGCTTAACCCAGCTCTAAATACGCGTATGCTATAATCGCGTCCCATGCGAAAAATACTTTACGCGCTCATCGCGCTCTTGCTGCTTATCAGCTGCGTCGTTTTCGGCGCAGGCGCATTTTTATTGTGGGGCATCGCGCAACCCCAAGCGGTCGTCCATCCAATTCCGACGCTCGAACCTGTCGCAACCATAGACGCGCTCGACATCTCAACATCGCCGACGCCCGCGACGCGCGCCGCGCTTGTCGTCACACCCTCCTCCGTCACCCCAACCGCTCCTACACCAGAAATTTTGACGCCCGCCGATGACACGCTCAATGCTTTGCTCAAACAAGAATTTCCGGTCAACAATCGCGTGACGCTCGCGGAAGAATTCAAAGGCATCACGCCAAATTTAGCGACGCCCGCCGCGCCGCGCGCCTACAAACTGGGCGACAAGGAAACCTTTTGGGTTTCGCGCGACCCGAACAGAGGCGACAACGTTCAAATCACCGCGACCTTGCGTTACATCAACGATGTCGTATACATGTGGGTCGAAGATGGCGAAGACGTGAGCGACGCGGATTTGAAAAAATCCGCCGATTATTTTGCCCAAAATATTTATCCCACGCATCATAAATATTTGGGCAGCGAAGCCATTCCCGGCGTAGACAATAATCCGCATCTCAATATTCTCAACGCGCGCATCGGCGGCGGCATCGCGGGCTATTATGGCCAATCCGATACCTTGCCCACCGCCATTCACGACCACTCGAACCGCCGCGAAATGTTTTACATGAGCACGCAAAGCACGCGCCCCGGCACCCAATATTACAATTCCGTATTGGCGCACGAATTCGCGCACATGATTCATCGCTACGCCAATGCGCGCGGCGAAGGTTCGTGGCTCACCGAGGGTTTTGGCGATTTGGGCATGGAGTTGAACGGTTTCGAAGCGGGCCATCAAGAAGCCTTTGCCCAAAACCCGGACCTGCAATTAACCGCCTGGGAAGTGATGCCGCCCGGCGCGTCCATTCCGCATTACGGCGCGGCGTATCTCTTTTTATCATACCAGTTGAATCGTTTCGGCATTGATTACATCCGCAGCGTCTTTGGCAGCGACACTATCGGCATTCCATCCGTGCAGCAAGCGTTGGATAAATTTCAACCGGGCATGACATTCGACCAGTTGTTTGCCGATTGGGTCGCGGCGAATTTTCTGCATAATGACTTTGACGGCGCGCGTTTCGAATACGGCGCGGAAAAATTGGACATCCGCCCGACCGCCGATTATGCCAATTATCCCGTGAACGCCAGCGACACGGTGCATCAATACGGCACAGACTATTTACAACTCGAACCGAACGGAAAAAATATCACCTTTACCTTTGACGGTTCAGATACCGTGCGCGTAATCCCCACCGACGCGCACAGCGGTCAATCTTTTTGGTGGAGCGGACGCGCCGATTTGTCTGATACGACGCTTACGCGCGAAATTGATTTGACGGCCGTCAAGAACGCGACGCTCGAATTTTGGACCTGGTTCGATTTGGAAGACGATTTCGATTTCGCGTACGTATCCATTTCCACCGACGGCGGCAAAACTTGGGAACCGCTGCGCGGCGACACCACCACCGACCGCGATTTGAACGCAACCAATTACGGCAACGGCATCACCTGCAAATCGGGCGCGGGTTGCGGCGATTGGCAAGCGCAATCGCAATGGGTCCCCGAGCGGATGGATTTGACGCCATACGCGGGCAAAAAAATCTTGCTGCGTTTCCAACAAGTGACCGACGAAGTTTATACCGGCGGCGGCTTTGCTATTGACGACATTGCGATTCCCGAAATCGGTTTCCATGATGACGCGGAAAAAACCGACGCCGCTTGGCAGAGCGCGGGTTTTACGCGCATGGACAATCTTTTGCCGCAGCGTTTTATCGTCCAAGCCATTGAATTCGGCAAAACGCCGCGCGTCATTTCCATTCCACTCGACGCGCAAAATCGCGGCACCTACACGCCGCAAGATTTTGGCGGCACTATTTCGCGCGTCGTCATCGCCATCTCGGGCAGCACGCCGGTTACATGGGAGCAGGCGAACTATCAATATCAAATTCAGTGATTCGCGCCAGCGCGCAAATAGAAAACGTCAAACGACGCGCGCCGTTTGACGTTTTCTATTTTTATATGTACGCTCTACCCATGTCAAAATTCACCGCCGTTATTTTTGACCTCGATGGTTTGATTGTGGATACGGAACCGCTACACCGCCGCGCGTTCAATCTGATTCTGCGCGCGTGCGGCGCGGCGTATGAATTCAGCGCGGACGAATACGGACGCATTTTTACCGGGCGCGTCATTCACGAAAACGCCGAATATGTGCGCGAACGTTTTGGCTTGGCGCAAAACGCGAACGAAATCGCGGAGGGACATCGCGCGCTGTACAACCTGCTCATCGCCGACGCCGAAAATATACAGACCATGCCCGGCTTGATGGAATTGCTCGCGTATCTTGGCGCGCAAAATTTGCGCGTCGCGATCGCTTCCAGTTCACGTCCCGAACAAATTCACGTCATTTTGCGCGGACTCAAGCTGCCGCGTCAATTTGACGTTATCGTCGGCAACGACGGCGCGCTGAAACCGAAACCCGCGCCTGACGTATATTTGCGCGCGGCATCGCAACTCGGCGTCGCGCCAGCCCAAGCCATCGCGCTCGAAGACAGTCACAGCGGCGTGCGCGCGGCGCGCGCGGCGGGCATCGCCGTTTTCGCCATTCCGAACGACTATACCAAAATGCAAGATTTTTCCAACGCTACCGCGATTTATCCCGACCTGAACGCGGTGCGCGAATTTTTTTCAATTCGCGCGCGCTAAACGCGAATCCCAAGCGGAAATCATACATCCACCATGCCTCTTATTCTCACCGACGCGCAAGCCGCGCTGCTGCGCGCTGAAAAAAAATATCTCACCGACCTTTATGCGACATTGAGCGAATTGAATCGCGCGCCCGAAGATTTGAGCGCGCTCCGCGACGCCATCGTGCGTTTGGAAGAATTATTTCTCATCGTCGTCGTCGGCGAATTCAACGCGGGCAAATCCGCGCTCGTCAATGGCTTGCTCGGCGCGCCCGTTTTGCAAGAGGGCGCGATTCCCACCACCACGCGCGTCACCCTCGTCAAATACGGCGACGCGCTGCGCGAAACTGTTTCGCCCGATGATCTTGCGCAAATCGCGTATCCCCTCGACCTCTTGCGCGAAATCAATATCGTGGACACGCCCGGCACCAACGCCGTCATTCGACAGCACGAAGAATTGACGCGCGAATTCATCCCGCGCAGCGACCTCGTTCTCTTTGTCACCTCCGCCGATCGTCCGTTCACCGAAAGCGAACGACAGTTCATGGAACACATTCGCGAATGGAACAAAAAGATCGTGCTGGTCGTCAACAAACGCGATTTGCTCGAAGATGACAAAGCCTTTCGCGACGTGCATGAATTCGTGTCGGCAAACGCGACGCAACTGCTCGGCGTTACGCCCGAACTTTTTTTCGTCTCTGCCAAACGCGAAACGCGCGACCAACATTTGAGCGGCGGCATGGCGGAATTGAGCGCGTACATCCGCACTTGGCTCGATGAACGCGCGCGCTTGCGCGTAAAATTCAACACCCCGCTTGGCGTCGCCGACCAAGTGTTGAAACGCGCCGAAGGCGCCGCGCAGCAAGAACGCGCGCAGCTAGCGCAAGATATCGAAACCGCCGAACATGTCGAACGCGAAACGACGGCGTACGAAAAAGAGATACACGGCGAATTGGAACCGCGCATCGCCGAAGTAGACAATCTGATGTACAAACTTGAAGCGCGCGGCAACGATTTCTTTGACCAAAACATTCGTCTCGTCAAAATCATGGACCTCGCGCGCGGCGATAAATTTCGCGCCATGTTCGAGCAACAAGTTCTCGCCGGCGTCCCGCAAGAAATTGACCAACGCACGCGCGCGGTCGTAGATTGGCTCGTGGAAAAAGATTTACGCGAATGGCAAAATATCGTCACCTATTTACAGCGCCGCCGCGTGCCATCCGATGCGCTCGTCGGCGAATTGACGACCACGTTTGATATGCGGCGACAAGCGCTGCTCAAAAGCGTCACCGAAGCCGCGCAAAATGTGGTCTCCACCTATGACGCCGAAAAAGAATCGCGCGAAATCGGCAATCACGTCGAGACTGCCGTTCTGCAAACCGGTCTCGTCGAAGCGGGCGCCATCGGTCTCGGCGCCATCATCGCGTCAACTGTCACCGTCGCGGCGTTGGATGTCACCGGCATTTTGTTGGTTGGCACGCTGGCGGTTTTCGGCTTGTTTGTCATTCCGTACAAACGCAAACAAGCCAAAGATAAATTCAAAGAAAAAATCCACGATCTCCGCGCGCGGCTCGGCTCCGTCTTGCGCGCGCAATTCAACGCCGAAGCAGACCGCACCATTACGCGAATGAAAGAGGGCGTCGCGCCGTACGTGCGCTTTATCCACAGCGAAAAACAACGCCTCGCCGACGCCGACGCGAAATTGGACGCGGCGCGCCGCGGTCTGCAAACGCTGCAGCTTCAGGTCAACCAAACCTTTGAATAACTCGATTACGCGCAAGGCGCGGCTTGCGGTTGCCATGCCGCGTAACGCGGACGAATAAAACAAGCGCGGCGAATGCGCCGCGCTTGTTTTCAACCCATCGTATCCGGCGCGGTCAACCCCGCGCGCAGCGCGCCCAATAAATCCACTTGCACCGCTTGCATCGTGCTTTTAATGCCACCCACCACCGCCGCCGCGCGTGAACGTCCATGTCCCACCAGCATCAAGCCATCCACGCCAAACACCGGAATCGCGCCGATGCGCGAATAATCCATCATAACTTGAAACTCATCCAGAATACCCCGCGCGGCGTTGGGCATTTCCACTTCCAGCAAACGTTTCGAGAGCCGACCCAACAGTTGTTCGCTCAAACCCTCGCTCAACTTGAGCGCGACATTGCCCCACATCCCGTCCATGACGACAACATTCGCGACGCCATTCGGCAAATCGTATCCTTCCAAATTGCCGATAAAATTCAGCCCGCTATTTTTCAATAACGCAAACGCCGCGCGCGTCAATTCATTGCCCTTGTTATCTTCGCGCCCATTCGCCATAATCCCCACCGTCGGCGCGGCGAGCCCCCAAATCTTTTCGGCATAGATGCTGCCCATCTGCGCGAACTGCGCCAGATATTCAGGTTTGCAATCCACCATCGCGCCCGCGTCCACCAACAGCGTCTGCGGCTGTAAATTAAAATATTTGATGCCGACGCATGGACGCAGCACATCGCCCAAACGGCCGAACGTAATGAGCGACGCGATAATGGCAGCGCCCGTGTGGCCCATCGTCAGACACGCGTCCGCATGGCCCGCGCGCGTCAAATCGCAAATCACGCGAATCGAGGCGCCGCGTCGCTCTTTGACCGACGAAGGACTCTGGTCGAATTGAATCACATCGGGCGCGTCCACAATTTCAAATTCAGGCAAGCCCAGACTATCCGCCGCTTGAATATCGGACAATTCATGCTCAATCGCCGCGCGCTGCCCGACCAAAATGAGCTCTACCTCTAGCGCGCGGCGCGCCTGCACCGCGCCCAGCAAAATTTCGCGCGGCGCATAATCGCCGCCCATCACATCCAATGCAATCTTCAATGGCATCCTCCGCTTGAGACCAGCGCGCCAATTATAATCCGCCCCGCGCAATAATAAAATTTTAGAGCGACCCTCGCGCCGCGCTTGGACATTTAGGCTGAAATGAAATAAGCGGCGGGCATTTTACAACTTGACTGCGAGTTTGGTGTTATATCATAGCAACATATAATTATTGGAACGCCTTGCGCAAGGATACCATTTCAGTCACAAAGATTCATTTGCAGGAGAGTTTGAATGACCCAGCCAACACGCGTTGTCATTACCGGACTCGGTCTCGTCAGTCCAAACGGCAACAACGTCCAAACCGCGTGGGATAACATTAAAAATGGACGCTCCGGCATTGCGCCGATTACTCTGTTTGATACGACGAATCTCGAAACCAAATTTGGGGGCGAGGTAAAAAACTTTGACGCCAAAGAACATCTGGGGCCCAAAGAAGCGCGGCGCGTCGAACGCTTTAGCCAATTTGCCATCGTCGCCGCGCGCGAAGCGGTGCAAGACGCGCAACTCGTCATCAACGACGAAAATAGCGAACGAATCGCGGTGCTAATCGGCAGCGCGGGCGGCGCGGCGACCTCGGTGAGCGAACAAACTAAATTGTACGAAAGCAAAGGCGCGCGCCGCGTCAGTCCGTTATTTTTGCCCATGATGCTAGTGGACACCGCCGGCGCGCTCGTCGCCATTGACCTCGGCATTCGCGGACCGACGTTCGCGATTGTATCCGCCTGCGCGACCGGCACCAATTCCATCGGCGAAGCGGCGGAATATATAAAGCGCGGCGATGCGGATATCGCGCTGGCGGGCGGCGCCGACGCGCCCGTCTTTGGCGTCGCCATCGCAGGGTTCAATATTATGGGCGTCCTCTCGCGTTTTAATCAAGACCCCGCGCGCGCCGCGCGCCCGTTTGATTTACATCGCGACGGCTTTGTCTTGAGCGAAGGCGCGGGCGTACTCGTCCTCGAAAGCGAAGAGCACGCGTTGAAACGCGGCGCGCGTATTTATGGCATCTTGAGCGGATACGGCACCAGCGCGGATGCCGTGCATTTCGCCGCAATGGATACCGAAGCCGGCGGCATCGCGCGCTCGATGAAATGGGCGTTGCGCAAAGCGGGCATCGAACCGAAAGACATCGGCTATATCAATCCGCACGGCACCGGCACCAAATTGAACGACGCGACCGAAACCACCGCGATTAAAATGATTTTCGGCGAAGACGCGTACAATATTCCAATTTCTTCCACCAAATCCATGACGGGTCACATGATGGGCGCCTCGGGCGCGGTCGAAGCGATTTTTACCCTCTTGGCGATGAACGAGGAAATCATCCCGCCCACCATCAATTATTCCACCCCCGACCCGCATTGCGATTTGGATTATGTGCCAAACACAGCGCGACAAAAACATTTTGACCACGCCATGTCTAATTCGATTGGACTCGGCGGACACAATGCCGCGCTCATCGTCTCGCGCTATCATAATTGAACCAGCGCGTTGAAACGCCGAAACCAGTTGGAGTTTCAACGCGCTTGACTTTTTTTTTTCAACCGCATGGCTGCGAATCAATTTCCGCAACGCTACGCCCACATCATCGGCTGGGGCAAATACGCGCCGCCCAACGTATTGACCAATGACGAACTGGCGAAACGCGTGGACACGACCGACGCGTGGATTCGCGAGCGCACCGGCATTGGCGAACGCCGCATCGCGACCAAAGAAACCACCGCGACGCTGGCGCTGCGCGCCGCGCAAGACGCGCTCCAAGTCGCGGATATTGACCCCGTTGAATTGGACCTCATCATCGTCGCCACCTCCACGCCCGAATATATTTTTCCCGCGACCGCCAGCGTCATCCAAGACCAGTTGGGCGCAGAACGCGCGGGCGCGTTTGATTTGAGCGCGGCGTGTTCCGGTTTCGTCTATGCCCTGTCCGTCGGCGCGGGCATGATTCGCTCGGGCCAACACCATACCGTGCTGGTCATTGGCGCAGAGACTTTTTCCAAAATCGTAAATTGGAAAGATCGCGCGACGTGCATCCTCTTTGGCGACGGCGCGGGCGCGTTATTGCTGCGCGCGAGCGAACAGCCCGGCGGCGTGCTTTCCACGGTCTTGGGTTCGGACGGTTCGGGCGGCGAATTGTTGCAAGTGCCGGGAGGCGGCTCAAGAAATCCCGCGTCACTGGAAAGCGTCATGAACAATTTGCACACGGTGAAAATGAACGGACGCGAAGTGTATCGCTTTGCGACGCGCGTGATGGTGGACGCGACCAAACAAGCGCTGGATAAAGCCAACTTGTCGTTGGCTGAATTGGACTTGCTGATTCCGCATCAGGCGAATTCGCGCATCATTGATTACGCCGCCAAGGCGCTGAATCTGCCGCCCGATAAAGTATTTCAAAATGTCGAGCGTTATGGCAACACCTCCGCCGCCTCTATTCCCATCGCGCTGGTCGAGGCGATTCAAGCCCAACGCGTTCAGCCCGGCGACCATCTGGTGATGGTTGGTTTCGGCGGTGGTTTGTCATGGGGCAGCTGCGCGGTAGAATGGACAACGCCGACGCGTGAACGACAAATTACGCCGCAGCGCGCGGCGCAAAGCCGTTTGCGCTATCGCTGGTCGAATTTCAAATCATTCAGTCATCGCATCCTGCGCCGCGTGGATTCAAGCGTCACGCACATCCTCGATCGCATCGAAAACAATAATCACAGCGGACATTCGGGATAAAAAAGGCGGAGCAGCCAATGCTCCGCCTTTTTTTTATTTCACCTCAACCGCTCCCAGCACAAGCACGCGTGTCGGCGCGAATTTTTCATCCAACCACAACACATCGGTATCCGTCTCGGCTTGATACATTAACAATTCGACGCGATATTCGCCCGGCGCAATATCGTCGGGCACCAACAGCGCGAAATCGTCATTCACCGCGACATCGGGGCGCCATAACATTGTCGGCGGCGCGGGCTGACGGTCCACATTCGCGACTTTGCCGTTTTCATCCACCAAACGCACTGACGCGGAATAATATGCGTTGATTTTGTTGAATGGCAGCCACGTCAACGCGACGGGAATAATATCCGCGCGCGGCACGCTGGCGATGAGCGGCTCGCGCAATTTCACTGTCGCGGGAATAACAATCTCGTTCGCCGATTCCTTTCCGACGCGCACCGTCGTCTCCACTTGGGCCGCGCCCAACAGCGCGTCGCGCGTTTGCAAACGCAAGTCAAATGTCCCCGCGCGCGCGGGCGCGACTAATTCAAGCGGCACAACCGACGCGGACGATGTAACCAACGGCAGCGTAAATCGCAGCGCTTCAACGCGGCCATCGCTCCAATACGCTTGCGCCGCCACACGCGCGGTTGGTTTCACCGCATAGGGCGCTTGACCGCGATTAACCAACACAAGGTACGCCGTAAACGGCGCGCCTGCCGCGACCTCTGATGGCGCAAACAACGCTTTGTCCAAAACTGGCGCGGCAGGCGCTTGCGGCGTCAATTCCATCACGCAGCCGCTCGCGCCAAATGGTTGGGGACAATCCAGCGCAGGTGAAATAATCTTTCCAAGCTCTAGCGCGCGCGCGAGCGCCAAACTGCGCGGCGAAGGAAACGTTTGCATCTCGAAGGCAATCTCGCCGCGACGCGGCGGCACGAATCCGCTGTAACCGTCGGGTGTGGTGTTCCAGTGATACGTTGAAAAATATTGACGCGAAATATCCAGTTCGCCATTCGCGTTTGGGCCCATCATCGGCAGTTCCAAAATCACGCCGCGCGGCTGACGCGCGAGCCACTTGTACAATTCGGGAATTTCATTCGCGACGGGCAGCGTGACAATGCGCGCGGCGGGCAGCGAGAGATATTCCAGCGCAATCAAACCGACGCACAACGCCGCCGCGCCAATCAACGCGCGCCGCGACGCGACGCCGCGGCGCGCGTTTTCAAATTTTTCCCACAGCGCCGCCGCGCCGATGCCCGCCAACGCCGCTAGCGCGAAATTTATCAACGCGTCAAAACGCGCCGGCGCGCGCAGCGCGCGCAGCGGCGAAAAAATTTCATACAACCAGCGATACGGCAAAACAATGTCCGTCGTTTGCGCGTGCGTCACATACAAACGCGGGCCCAACGACAATATGAACGCGACGGCGAGCAATAAAATCAAGAACCATTTTTCGCGCGCGCGTGTGTAAAACAACAACCCACACGCGGCAAGCGCCAGCGCGATGATGCCGGGAAATAAATTGTCGAGCGGATAGCCGCCGATTTTTACGACCGGGTTCGGCGCGAGGAATCTTCCATATAAAAAATTTTCGGGCGCAACCTCTGTGAATTGTTTCAACGACGCGCTGAACGGCTCGCTCTCTGCGACACGTCGTGAAAACCCCAACTCGCGCTGTACCTCGAAATACGGCAACAGGAACGGCGTCAAGACCAACGCGATGATTACGAACGCTGCGCCGAAGGGAACACCTATGCGACGCAGCGCGCCCCACCAAGCCGCGCGCTGTATGAACAGCCACCACGCCAAATACAACGCCACCGCCAAGCCCGCCAACAGCGCGTAATAGAACGATGACAACGCCTGCAAGATAAAAAATAGCGCAAACAAAAACGCCCAACGCGAAACGCGCGGCGCGACGCTTGCGCGCGCAAACAACAATTTTCGCAGCGCCAACAACGCCAATGGCAACCAGCCCAACGTCAACAACTGCAGCTGCGCGAAATTGCCGAGATTGAACGGATTAAACGCGAAAATCACGCCCGCGAGCCATGCCGCTTCCGCGCGCCGCGTCAAATCATATACAAACAAATACATGGCAAACGCGTCGAGCCATAGCAGCGCGAGCAGCGCGAGATTGTATCCAAAAATCGGATTGTTCGTCGCCAGAGTGAACGGCAGCGCAAATAAACTTTGGGGAATTAAAATCTCTGAAAAGGCGAGTGTATTCGGATACGGGTAAAAAATATTGGCGTTGAATAAATTCAACGGGTCCGTCGTCAGCGCGTGCCCGACCCACGCCATAATCCACGTATTCAACAAACCATCTTGCTTGTCTTCGACCGCGTTCCACAGATGCAGCGCGAGCGGATTCGTCAGAATCAAGGTGAGAACGAGAAAAATTAACGCCGCCGTAAGATGTTTGGATTTCATCGCAACCGATTATACGATAGTTCCGATGGCGCGCAGAGACCGCGCGCGGGATTGCTTCGCAAGGGCGGCGCGCGACGACATATTCCACGACTTTGCAACAGTCCTGCAAAAAAGTAATTGACAAGTTCGGATTCGCTCATATAATAGAAATCGCCGGTGACCGTAACAACTGTGTTATGGCAGCGAGCAGCGATTCATCGAATCAACCATGATTCGATTTCGATTTACCAAATGCACCGCTTGGATCAGGCGCCCGATTGGGCGCGACCGAGACGGAGGATAACCGCGCAGCTTGCGCGCTCACCGTTTTTCGGCGAGCGCGTTTTTTGTTACGCGCCGCGTTTGGCGCAATCGAGGGAGCAAACCGATGGAACGCAAAAAAACGACCCTGCTCGATTTAATAAAGAAAAAAGAGCAGCGCATTCCCATTACCATGCTGACGGCATACGATTATCCGCTCGCGCAAGCGGTGGATAACGCGGGCATTGACATGATTCTGGTCGGCGACTCGTATGGCATGGTCGTGCTGGGCTATAACAGCACGGTACCGGTGACGATGGAAGAAATGTTGATTGCATGTCGCGCCGTCGCGCGCGGCGCGCATTACAGTTTTCTCGTTGGCGATATGCCGTTCATGTCGTATCAAGCCGACACGGCGGAAGCGGTGCGCAACGCGGGGCGGTTCATCAAAGAAGCCAACATGGACGCGGTAAAACTCGAAGGCGGGCGGCGGGTGGTTGACGCCGTACGCGCGATAACACACGCGGGCATTCCCGTGATGGGTCACATCGGACTCACGCCGCAAAGCATCAGCCAACTCGGCGGTTATCGCACGCAAGGCACCACCGCAGCCGCAGCGCGCGAATTGTTAGACGATGCGCTGGCGCTGCAAGCGGCGGGTTGTTTTGCGCTTGTCTTGGAAAAAGTTCCTGACCGCGTCGCCGCTTACATCACCCAACGCTTGCGTATTCCCACCATCGGCATCGGCGCGGGCGCGGGCGCCGACGGCCAAGTGCTGGTCATTCACGATTTGCTCGGACTGTTTGACCGCTTTGTTCCAAAATTCGCCAAACAGTACGCGCAGCTGCACGACAACATTGCGCAAGCGTTGAATGAATATAAATCCCAAGTTGAAAATCACGCGTTCCCAACGCCGCAGCATTCTTTTGCGATTAAAGAGAATGAATGGGAAACATTTTTGCAAGCCGCGGCGGAGCATTCATCCGATGTGCCGCAGGTGTTTATAGACGAACACGCGGACACGGCGCGCGTTTATTGAGAACCCAAGCCAGAGAGTTTTCGACCGCGCGCCATGCGAATCGCGTCAAGCGAAAACTCTTTGGCCTCGAATCAATCATGCAAATTGGAATTATCGGCACGGGCGCAATGGGTTCGCTCTTGGCGACGTATCTCGCGCCGCAAACGGAGGTCGTCGTTTTGGGAACTTGGCGCGAGGCAGTGGAAAAGATAAACGCGCGCGGCATTTGCGTCGAACGCGAAGGCGCGACTGAAAATGTACGCGCGCGCGCGACCAGCGACCCGCGCGCCATTCCACCCGTTGACCTCGCGCTCATCGCGGTCAAAGCGCATCAATCAGAACGCGCCGCGCAATGGGCGCGCCAAATTTTGAAACCGCACGGCCTCGCGCTCACCTTGCAAAATGGTCTCGGCAATTTTGAAATTCTCGCCGCGCAAGTGCGCAGCGACCGCGCCGCGATGGGCGTGACGACGCAAGGCGCGACCTTGCTTGGACCCGCGCATGTGCGCCACGCCGGACGCGGCAGCATTACCCTCGCGACCACCATGTCCACACAGCGTCCCGTTGAACGCATCGCCGCATTGTTCAACGCCGCCGGCATCGAGACACAGCTAACGCGCGACATTTCAAGTTTGATGTGGAGCAAGTTGGTGGTCAACAGCGCCATTAACGCGCTGACCGCCATTTATCGCCAACCGAACGGCTGGCTCGCGGAAAATCCCGAAGCGCGCGCGTTGATGCGCGCGGCGGCGCAAGAAACCGCGAACGTCGCCACCGCGCTCGGCGTTATTTTGCCGTACGCCGATCCGGCAGAACGCGCGCTCCAAGTCGCCATCGCAACCGCCGCGAATAAATCTTCAACGCTGCAAGATGTTTTGCGCGGCGCGCCAACAGAGCTTGACCGCATCAACGGCGCGGTAGTGCGCGAAGGCAAGCGCCTCGGCGTGCCGACGCCCATCAACGAAAAATTGCTGCGCGTGATTTCCAATCCGCGTTTGGCGCAGCGCAATCTTGCCGCGCGCTATGGCTGACCAGCGGCTCGTCACAACGATTGCGCAAGCGCGCGCGCGGCGCAAACAACTTGACGGCGCATGGGGCGTTGTTCCGACGATGGGCGCGCTGCATGCGGGACATCTCTCATTGGTCGAGCGCGCGCGCGCGGAAAATGATCATCTCGCCGTCACTATTTTTGTGAACCCCGCTCAATTCGCGGCGGGCGGCGATTTGGATAAATATCCGCGCACGTTAGAGCGCGACCTCGCCTTGCTCGAACCGTATGCGGTTGATTTGGTCTTTGCGCCTGCGAACGCGGAAATTTATCCACCCGATTTTCAGACGTATGTGAATGTCGAGAAAATCGCGCAGCCGCTCGAAGGGGCGATGCGCCCCGGCCATTTTCGCGGCGTCGCCACTGTCGTCGCCAAATTGTTCAATATTCTTCAACCCGACCGCGCGTATTTTGGACAAAAGGACGCGCAGCAAGTCGCGGTGATTCAACAAATGACGCGCGATTTGAATCTGCCCGTCGAAATTGTCGTCGGCGCAACGCAACGCGAGCCGGATGGTTTGGCGTTGTCTTCGCGCAATGTGTATCTTGCGCCCGCAGAACGCCAAGCCGCGCCAATTTTATATCGCGCGTTGTGCGCCGCGCGCGACGCGTTTCAGCGCGGCGAACGCGACGGCGCGAACTTGCGCGCGGCAATGCGCGCGACGCTGCAAACAGAACCACGCGCAGAGGTTGAGTATGTCAGCGCGGCGGACCCGCGCACGCTTGCGGAATTGGATGCGCTGCAGGACGAGGTTCTGTTGTCTATGGCAGTCCGCATCGGCGCAACGCGTTTGATTGACAATTTTTTGTTGCGCGAATAAAGTGCGCTCTAATCTAAACCTAAATTCTTGGCGCATAGAGTCTGCGCGGCAAAAGGTGGTGTATGACATTCCGTAAAATCTTCCCGCTATTGGGTTTGCTCTTTGTATTGGGCGCGGTCAGCGCGCCGAGCGCGCGCGCGGCAACGTCTGCCCTGCCCACAGGTTTTACGCGCGTAATCGTCGCGCAGGGTTTGACTAACCCTACCGCGTTCGCGTTCAGTCCGGACGGTATTTTGGTTACCGAAAAGGGCGGCGCGATTCAGGTCATACAGAACGATGGCAATTTGCGCGCGCAACCGTACGCGACGCTGAATGTTTCCACCGAAATCGAACGCGGATTGGTCGGCATTGCGCTGCATCCGAAATACGCGACGCAGCCGTACGTGTATGTGTATTACACCACCGCGCCGGGCGCGTTGGCGTACAGCGGCGCGCCGGAAAATCGCGTTTCGCGTTTTCGCACTGTGAATGGTTTCGGAACGAATGAAGAAATTATTTTGGACCACATTCCTTCGCCGAGCGGAATGCACAACGGGGGAGATTTACTTTTTGGTTACGACGGCAAGTTATTAATCACCGTCGGCGAGGGCAATGAGAACGGCGGAATGCCGGCGCAGGTCCGACGAAATTTGCTGGGCAAAGTTTTGCGCCTCAATCCTGACGGCACCATTCCCAACGACAATCCGTACGCGCACAACAAAACAGCGCGCCATGAAATTTTCGCATACGGTTTCCGCAATCCCTTCCGTATCGCGCTGCGCGCTAAAACTCTATCCTATTTTGTCGCGGATGTCGGTTGGGGCGAATGGGAAGAATTGGACGTTTTAAAAGCGCGCGGCAATTACGGCTGGCCCATGTTTGAAGGGCCTTGTCCCAAAAACACGCACTGCGACCCGACCAAAACGGATTTTGGCGCGACGATTCCGCCAACATATTATTACGATTCATCCCTCAGCAGTCCCACTAGCATCATCGGCGGCGCGTTTGCCGAAGGCAGCCCGTATCCGAAACCATACAAAGGCGCATATTTTTTTGGCGACATGGAGGGCTGGGTCAAAATAATAAAGTTTGACAAACAAAATCGCGTCCGCAATGTTTTCGCTTTTGACACAATAACTTTTCCGGTGCAATTTCGTTTGGGTCCGGACAAGAACATTTATGTTTTGGATTTTGGCGATGGTATTTTGTATCGTTACGTTTACACGCCAACGCCCTGATTGAACACGCGCATTGCGCGGCAAGTTTTTAATTCGCCGCAAAAATTATTGAAAGCGTTCCAGTCGAAACGGCGTGACATCCAAACTCGATGCGGCGCCATTCACAATAATTTCGGATGTGAGAATGCCGCCTGCAGGCGCGTGCATGACGCCATGCCCGCCCCAACCGCAACAGTTGGCAAAACCTTGGACGCCGGGCGCAAAGCCCAGTATCGGCAAATCGTCCGGCGTCAACGCGCGCAAACCCGCCCAGCCGCGCAAGATTTTCGCGTCAAGCAAAATTGGGGCGCGATGCGCCGCCTGTTCGATTACTTGCGCTTGAAACTCCGGCTCGAACTGCGGCTCGAATGAGGTAGATTCTTCGCGCCCCATCCCCATCAAAACATTTTCACCCTCTTTGCGAAAATACCATTCGACTTGCGTATCCATGACGAATGGCGAATCGCGCGGTATCGCGGGAAATTCGTCTGTGATGAAAATGTGACGTTTATAGTTGACGATGGGCAGATTCAAACCGACCCACGCGGCAACCTCGCGGGCGCGCGCGCCCGTCGCATTAACCACAATGGGCGTCGCGATTTTTCCTTGCGTGGTTTCGACCGCGCGCACGCGTCCGTTTTCTACGATAATGTTTGTCGCGCGCGCCATCTCATTGATTTCCGCGCCACGTTGCCGCGCCGCGCGCGCGTACGCTTGCATCACCGCGTGCGGGTCAATCACGCCATCTTTCCAACAGACCGCGCCAAGAACTAGATCCTCAACATTCAGCGCCGGCACAGCTCGTTTAATGTCATCAGGCGCGAGAATCTGAATCGGCACCCCCATATTTTGCTGCATCGCGACTTCGGCGCGCAGCGCGGCTTCGGCGGCGGCGGTCGCCACGTTCATGTGACCGATAGGTTTGTACTCGAATTTCTCGCCGACCACCTGCTCAAAGGCAAAATATTCTTGCGCCGAAAGACGCGAGAGCAATATCGTCTGCGGACTCCACATCGCATGAACGAGCATCGCCGCGCTGCGCCCCGACGAGCCGCTGCCCAAAAATTCCAATTCGACGAGCGATACTTGTTTGACGCCTTTGGCAGCCAGATGAAACGCGCACGCCAAACCTTGAATTCCGCCGCCAATAATAACGACATCCGCTGTAGTTCGCATTTAACTCAATCCTTCTTGACGAAAGTCGCGCCCTTCCCAGCGGGCGCGCAGCTGTTCGATAAATTGTTTCTTGAATTCAGGGTCTTGGAGCTTGGGATGCAAAATTCGCCATACCTCTTCGGCATCTAAATCTTGCGTGCCGAGAATCTGCTGCACATATTCGTCCACCCGAATATGAAACGCGCGCACGGGCGGAATCCCGATTTCATCAAGAATATCTTGCATGTGGGGAATATAATACGACATTGTACGCCTCCTGCGAACAATTATAATGACGGTTGCGGAATTCGTAAAAAAAATTTTGGCGCAAGGATGAATGTGGTATAATCGCCGAGCGATTGCGGATTTCAACTGGCGCACGCGCGTCAGTGTTACGCTACAATCAGACGGCTGGAATCTGAAATCGTTTTGGAGAGGTCGCATAGTCCGGTCTAGTGCGCGCGACTCGAAATCGCGTGTGGTTCTGCCACCGGGGGTTCGAATCCCTCCCTCTCCGTTGAGAGTGCAATCGTGCGGTAGTTGGAAAGTGCGATAGTTGTCTTTGACTATTCTACTAACGCACTATATCACTATCGCACTCTTTGGAGAGGTCGCATAGTCCGGTCTAGTGCGCACGATTGGAAGTCGTGTGTAGTCGCAAGATTACCGGGGGTTCAAATCCCCCCCTCTCCGCTTAAAATAAACGGCTGATGATGTGCAATGTATCATCAGTCGTTTGCATTATGCCCTCCACGCTACTCAAGTTGGTTGGCGCAAGCTTGTCCAAAGCGCGCGCGAACACTTGTAATCAAGAAATAGCCCCGCCGTTGCAAATCCTTCAAGGTGACGCAGAATAACTCTAACGCTGTTTTTTTACGCGATACGAACATTTTGTATTCACTTTCTTGTGTAACACGCGGTTTGTTTTGCGCGCCGATTCTCTTGACAAAAGCGCTCAATTTCGTAAACTAACCGACAGTCGTGCGCGAAAGGCGCAGTATCCCGATCAGGTCCGACGCAGCAAAAACCCGTAAACCCCGCCAGGACCGGAAGGTAGCAACGGTAAGCGGTCACTTTTGGGTGACGTCGGTGCGCCTGAGCGGAGCCAGCGGGTTCGCGCATGACAATCTGTTTATGACTCGCCCAGACATCTAGAATCCGCGCGGCGTATTCGCGCTCTCGTTTGGCGTTTGGATTGCTCACGCTACGCGAATTCCATGTCCTCCATGAAGTCAGATTCCGCTTTATCGCCCACAGGGACCGCGCACCGCAAGGTTGCGCCATCTCCACCTACCCGTCCTCTTGCGGCGACTCGGCTTGCGCCACCAGAGACAACGCTCCCCCCGTCGCCGGCGCGTCCGCAACGTCGTTATCTTGCGCCCGCGCCGACGCTGACGCGTCCGCGCGTTATGCCGCGCTTGCTGCCGTATGCGTTTGACGTAAATTGGATTCTCATCGCGATTGTCGCTATCGTCTTGCCGTCAATGGCATATTTTTTTCTAGGCGGCATGATTCGGCTGGATGTTCGCATCAATAATCGCGAGACCACACTCTGGACTCGCCAACAAACAGTCGGCGCCGCGCTGACGGAAGCGGGGATTCAATGGAATCCCGAAGATATTGTGCGCCCGGCGCCGGACGCGCCGCTCCCTTCCAATGGCAAAATTTCGATTCGGCTTGCGACCCCGATTGTCTTGTCTGCCGACGGCAATACGTTAAAACGACGCACCCAATCCGCGACAGTGAGCCAAGTTTTAGCGGAAAATCAAATTGACCTCAAACCGCAAGACCAAGTTTTTCTCGATGGACGCTTGGTGAGCGTTGATACTTTGCTTTTGCCCGCATCGGTCCAAAACGGCGAACCGGCGCTCTTGGCGCTTAATAGCGGCACGACGCACATTACGGTCACGCGCGCGCTGCCAATCACGGTGAATGACAATGGCATCATTTCGACGCTCTATACCACCGAAAATACGTTAGGCACAGCATTGGCGCACGCGGGCGTCGCCGTTTATCTCGGCGACGCGGTTTCGCCCGATTTGACGACCCCGGTGACGACAGGCGCTTCGGTCTTTATTCGACGCTCGCGACCCGCGACCATTCAAGTTGACGGACGCACGATTGAGACGCGCACGCGCGCCGAAAATGTGGACGCGTTATTGTCGCAAGAAGGCGTCGAGTTGGAAGGTAAAGATTATGCCGTGCCAGCTCCCAATACGCCGCTAATTGATTATTTGGCAGTAAACATTACGCGCGTACGCGAAGAATTTATCACCGAAACAGAACAGCTGCCCTTTCAAATTCAATGGGAAGCCAGCAATGAATTAGAGCTCGACCAGAGTGTGGTGGCGCAAAACGGCGTCAAAGGGATCAAGCATCGTTTGTTCAAGTCCGTTTACGAAAACGGCAAATTGATTTCGACTGGCTTGGAACGCGAGTGGATTGATCATCCGCCGCAAGACTATATCATCAACTATGGCACCAAAATTGTGCTGCACGATTTGCAACTGCCCGATGGTTCGGTAGCGCAATATTGGCGCAAAATCCGCATGTTGGCGACCGCGTATTCCGCCGCCACTTCGGGCAAAGATAAATCGCATCCGCAATATGGGCGCACTCGCTTGGGGTTGGCGGCAGGCAAAGGCATCGTCGCCGTTGACCCGCGCGTCGTCAATCTCGGCTCTAACGTTTACGTGCCGGGCTACGGCGTCGCTTTAGCGGGCGACACTGGCGGCGGCATCAAAGGTAAACGCATTGACCTCGGTTATCCGGAAGACGCGATGGAAGGTTGGTATCGTTGGGTGGATGTCTATTTGTTAACGCCGGTTCCGCCTAGAAACCAGTTGAATGTCAATTTGCCCGATTATCCCACCGAGCGCAAAAGTTCACGCTAACAAAACTGACAGAGAATGGCTGTCAGTTTTTTCTTGCGCCAAATTATGACGCGCACATCCAATTCTCGGCAGCGTCAAGCCGACGACGCCCCGCATATTCCGCGCAAACGCTTTGGTCAACATTTTTTGACTGACCAAAACATTTTGCGAAAAATCACGCGCGCGGCGGAAATTCAACCAACGGACACTGTTTTGGAAATCGGTCCGGGCTTGGGCGATCTCACGCGCGCGCTCAGCGCGGCAGCCGCGCGCGTTGTCGCCGTCGAAGTGGACCGTGATTTAACGGCGCGCTTGCGCGCGGAATTTTCCAACACGAACACGACCATTCTCGAAGGCGATGTGCTGCGCCAAACGCCGGAAGCTTGGCTCGCGCAAGCGCATTGCCAACCGCCCTATCTCGTCGTCGCCAATTTGCCGTACTATATTACCTCCGCGATTCTCCGTTATCTTTTAGAAGCGTCAACTCCGCCGACGCGCATTGTCGTAATGACGCAGCGCGAAGTGGCGCAGCAAATGACCGCGCGTCCGCCGCATTCAAACTTGCTCGCGGTTAGCGTGCAATATTACGCCGCGCCGCGCATTGTGGAAATTGTGCCGGCGGGCGCGTTTCGTCCCCCCCCCCAAGTCGCTTCCGCGATTGTGCGCCTGGATGTTCAACCGCGCAACGCGTCCGTCGAGGTTGAGCGATTTTTTCGCGTCGTCCGCGCCGGTTTTAGCGCCAAACGCAAACAAATTCATAACGCGCTGGCGAATGGTTCAAGTTTGTCGCGCGCGGAAACCGCGGAATGGCTGCGCCGCGCAGAGATTGCGCCAACTCGCCGCGCCGAAACATTGAGCATCGCCGAATGGGAGCGTCTGGCGCAGCAGTTTCAAACGCGGCGTCTCGTTTGAAAAATGCGATTGCAGATTGGCACGCGAGAACGTCCGCAGGGATGTTTCGTATCTTTGCTGGCGCGAATTAGATTCACCCGCAAACTGCTCCCAAAATGCGAACTGCGCCGCTCTGCGCGATTCATTGATTGACATTCAAAACCGATGTAAAATCCATTGCGCTAAATCATTTATGCTGCGCAATACCCTAACTCGGACAAGCCGAAACAAAAAATCATTATTGGACGCGGATTCACGCAGATTTACGCGGATAAAAAATCCGCGTTCAAAAATCCTTGCTTTTTGCGCAAGGATTTCATTGCCAAGATACTAGATAAATCATGTCGCAAAATTCATCTCTTTTTTCAGCCGAACCGTCCGGCGCAAAACCAAGAATCTTGATTGTGGACGATGACCCTTTGATGCGGCGCATTGTGGCGCAAAGTCTGGATCGCGCCGCGTATGATATTTCAGAAGCGGAATCGGGGCTTGCGGGCGTGCATACCGCAATCGAACAACCGCCTGACCTTATTTTGCTCGACGTGATGATGCCCGAGATGGATGGCTTTGAAGTGATTCGCCGGTTGCGCGAACATCCGCTGACCCAAAACGTGCCAATCATTCTTTTGACTGCGCTCGGCGAGATGACTGAAAAGGTGTACGGAATGCAGTTGGGCGCGGATGATTACATGACCAAACCGTTCGACCCGCGCGAACTACGCGCGCGCGTGCAAACGCATCTCAAGCGCAGCGAACATTACATGCAGAGCAGTCCGCTGACCAGCTTGCCCGGCAATCATGCGATTCATCAGGTTATCACCACACGCCTCGAAAGCCGCGAACCGTTCGCGGTCATTTATTTTGATCTTGCTAATTTCAAGACCTATAACGACACGTATGGTTGGTTGGCGGGCGACCGAGTGATTCAAAAGTTGGGACATATCATTGTGCAGGCGACGCTGACGGGGCCGGACCGCGAGGCGTTTGTGGGGCATATCGGAGGCGACGATTTTGTGATTGTCACGCGCCCGGAAAGCGCAGAGCAGATTGCGCGCGCGGCGATTCAGCAGTTTGACCAACAAATTCTCGAATATTATGCCGCCGCCGATCGTCTGCGCGGATACATTGAATCCACCGACCGTCAAGGCCAAGTGCGCCGCGTGCCCTTTATCAGTTTGGGCGCGGCGATTGTCACCAATGAACACCGACGGCTCGAACATGCCGTCCAAGTGGCGCAAATCGCGGCAGAGGTAAAACGCTACCTTAAAACTCTGCCCGGCAGTCAGGTAGTCTTTGACCGCCGTCAACATTGAGAATGCCGCGGCGGACGTTTGCCGCAGAGACGCGTTTTTGATTTTCAGCGTACTCGCCAAGCAGATTGACGAACACGCGTATCGCGCTAGAATTACAGCGCGTATTTTTTGTGTGGAGGTATTGGCATGCCAATTTATGATTATGAATGCGAGAATCAACATCGTTTTGAAAAATGGCAATCTATCAAAGATGACGCGCTGACCGAATGCCCCGAATGCGGCGCGCCGGTGCGTAAAATTTATCATCCCGCCGGCATTATTTTCAAAGGTTCCGGTTGGTACAAAACCGACAGCCGCAATGCCGCTGCATCAGCCGACAAAACCGCAAACGCATCCGAAACCAAGAGCGAAAACGGCGGCGAGACCAAAACCGCAAGCAGCGAAAGCAAGCCCAAAGCGGACGCGGCCAAGACTGCCAGCAGCGAGAGCAAGAACAATTCCGAAGGTCCCAAAACAAAATAAAAAACGGCGGCAGGTAAATCACCTGCCGCCGTCGCGTTGCGTTACATTTGGAAATTGCCGGTATGCTGCACGATTTTATACGTAAAGTTTGTCACGTACGTAAACAATTTCTTTTTTAGGCGGCCCCATTCTTCGCTCGCCAAAATTTTATCCAGTGTCGCGCGATCTTCGACAATGCCCCCGGTCAGAATCTGCGGACCATTGCCATACACGGTGTACCATGCTTCTGTGGGTTGAACTCCTAGCCGCATCAGCTTGGGCGCGAATTCCTGCACCACATATTCAAAATATTCTGACTCTTTGCCCTGCCGAATATCCCACGACATTAAAAGTTTAATCATACACTCTATCCCGTTCAATTTCGGGCGTGCAAAATAAATTTCCAGTTTGCAAGTCCGCACATATTTCTCCGCCCAAAAAATCATAGCAAAGGAAAGGGCTTTTGGCAAACCCATGCGAGCGCTCATTCAACGCGTCACGCGCGGCGCGGTCACGGTGGAAAATGAAACTGTCGGCGCGATTTCACGCGGGCTGGTCGTCCTCGTCGGCGCCACGCATCAGGACGATAAAGCCATCGCGCAATATCTCGCGGCAAAAATCGCAAACCTCCGCATCTTTGAAGATGACGCGGGCAAGTTCAACTTGGCCGCGCTCGATGTAAAGGCAGAACTGCTCGTCATTTCGCAATTCACTTTGTATGCCGATGCAAGACGCGGACGCCGTCCCGATTTCATTGCCGCCGCGCGCCCCGAACACGCCGCGCCGTTGGTGGAACATTTCACGCGGCATTTGGAAAGCATGGGTTTGTACGTTGCGCGCGGACAATTTCAAGCCAAGATGCTCGTTGAAATTTGGAATGATGGTCCCGTGACGATTTTTCTAGATACGGATGAATTGAAAAAGCGCGATTGAGCGCGTCAGTCAAACTTGCCATCCACCGGTAGCAAGGTTGCAACGGCATTTTTCGATTTACTCCAGAGTTTATCCCGCAGCATGAGGGAATGCGAATGGGAATATGACCAAGCGCGCGTGATCAAGCCGCGCGTCCGAGTCGCGCCGTCAATTCGGCGCCAAATAAAATAATCGCGGCGGACAAATAACCCCACAACATTAAACCGATGAGAGCGGCGAGCGAACCGTACACAAAATTCAGGCGCGAGAAATAACCCAGATACAGCGCATAACCGAATTTAGCGATATGCCACGCGAGCGCCGCTGCCACGCCGCCTATCAACGCCGCGCGCCAGGTCACTTGCGCGTGCGGAAAAATTTTATACACCAACACAATCGCCGCCGCGCTCGTCAGCGCCCCCGCGACATTCACTATTTCACGCTGCCACTGCGCGATATCGAACAGAGCGCCGAACAGATTGCGCAACAAATCAAACGTGGCTGATGATAACAGCACACTAAACAAAAAAAACATGCCCAAAAATAAAATCACCGCTAGCGAAAACAACCGCTGCAACCAGAACGCGCGCGGCACAGGAGCGCGCCACGCGCGATTGAGCGCGTGCTGCAACACATCAAATACGCCCGACGCCGACCACAATAACGTCACGAACCCAATCAAAGTCGCCGTCCCGCGCAGCTCCACCACCTGTTTGAGAATAACTCGCACTTGGCTTTCGACGCCGGGCAGATATTGCCCCGCATAGCGCGCCACCATTTGCAGCGCGTGATTGGGATCAATAAAAAACGACGCCGCGCCAACCAACATCAACAAGAGCGGAAACAACGCGAGCAACGTATAGTACGATAACGCCGCCGCGAGCAGCGACATTTGATTTTGGTTGAACCCATCCAAGGCGTCCAACAGCACGCGACAGAAATAATATCGGCGCAGCCAAGCCACGCCGCGCGCGGCGATTGCGTCGAATTGCGCCGCGCGGCGCTCAAAGCATTGACGCATTATCTTCGACAGGTTCCACTTCGACCTGCAAACGGCCGGTCGTATTATAAAACGCGCCGAGCAACAACATGACCAACGCGCTAAACACGCCCAAACCCAGCGCAAACACGAGCGCAAGCAAAACAATTCCCAATAAACCCAAACCCGCGACGCCCGTCAGTGTTTGCATAATACTTTCCAGTTTCAACATCTCGAGCAGATTGAAACTAAGGCGCTGTCCGAGAATTTCAAAACCGACATCGCGCCAGCTCATTAATAACGCGCGCAGATTACGCGCCAGCGTAAAAAAGAGCCAACTGCATACGAGCGCCGGAAAACAGGCGGCCAGCGCGCCCGCGATAAAACCCCACTGCGCGAGCGGCGCCAAAGTAAAACGGCGAATGACAACCGTGCGTTTTTGCATTTGCGTTTATTCCTTTGCCTGCGCGACCGCCGCTTCAACGGACATTACGTCGGCGGTCATGGCTTGAACATAATATTGACAATACTCGCGCAACATTCGCCGCGTTGAATACATCGGCGTTAATGTCATGATGCTCGCTTTGCAGCGCTCCAGCCAACCGCGCGGCAATCCATCTTGGCCGCGTCCATAATACAATGGCACAATTTCATTTTCTAAAATTTCATACAATGAATTCGCGTCATACGCATCCTGTTCCGCTTCAGTGGCAAATTGCTTGTTCGGATCGCCGATCGCCCAACCGTTATTGCCGTTATAACCTTCCGCCCACCAGCCATCGAGAATGCTAAAATTCAAGACGCCGTTCGCCGCCGCCTTTTCACCGCTCGTGCCGCTCGCCTCCAACGGACGGCGCGGATTATTCAGCCACACATCCACGCCTTGCGTCAAATAGCGCGCGTCGTCAATCCCGTAATCTTCAAGAAAAACGATTTTGCCCGCCAAATCCGGATCGAGCGTCGCCTGATATACGGCGCGAATAAACGCTTGTCCAGGAATATCGGCGGGATGCGCTTTACCCGCAAAAAGAATTTGGACCGGCCGCGCGGCGTCATTCAAAATCTTTTTCAACCGCGCCGGGTCATGCAAAAATAACGTCGCGCGTTTATACGTGGCAAAACGCCGCGCAAAACCGATAGTCAGCGCGTGCGGATCGAGCGCGCGCTGCGCGCGCTGCAACGCGTTCGCATCCGCGCCCAAACGCCGCAGCTGGCGCGTCCAGACCTCGCGCGTGAAATCCACCAGCGCGGCTCTGCAATCATTTTGAAGTTGCCACAACCGTTCCGGCGACGCGTTCTTGAAACCGTCCCACATTTTCAGATCGTCCAAACGCGCGTACCAATCCTTGCCCAACGTCTCGCCGTAAAAAGTTTGCCGCGCGGGCGCCAGCCACGTCGCCGTATGCACGCCATTAGTGATATAGCCGATCGGCGTTTCATCCACAGTCGTTTGAAAAACGTGCATCCACATCTTGCGCGCGACCTCGCCGTGCAATTTGCTGACGCCATTGCGATGCGCGGACAATTTCAAGCCCAACACGGTCATGCTGAATTTATTATCGTCTAGCCCCAACGCCATAAATTGATTACGCGTCAAACCCAACTGTGGATAGAATGCGCCGAAATACTTGTCCATCAAATCCAGCTGAAACGCGTCATTGCCCGCCGGCACCGGCGTATGCGTGGTGAAAATTGAATGCGCCGCGACTTGGCGCGCCGCTTGTTCAAACTTGACGCCCTGCGTCACATATTCGCGCGCCAATTCAAGCGTCAAAAACGCGGAATGACCTTCGTTCATGTGAAACGCGGTGGGCTGCAAACCCATCGCGCGCAGCACGCGCACACCGCCGATGCCCAATACAATTTCCTGCATGATGCGCAGCTCATGGTCGCCGCCATACAAACGCGCCGCCAGCACTCGGTCATTCTCGGCGTTGCGTTCAATATCGGTGTCCATCAAATACAATGAAACGCGCCCCACCTGAATCAACCACACTTTGGCATACACCGTGCGCCCCGGCAATTCAACTCCGATAATCACATCATTGCCCTGCGCGTCCTTGGCGGCCAACGCGGGCGCGGCGGAAAAATCAAGCTTGTCATATTTGGCAATCTGATTGCCCTGCGCGTCAAGCTCTTGGCGAAAATATCCTTGCGGATACAAAAAGCCGATGCCGATGAGCGGAATATCCATGTCGCTCGCTTCTTTAACATGATCGCCCGACAAAATGCCAAGCCCGCCCGAATAAATCGGCAGCGATTCGTGAATCCCAAACTCGGCGGAAAAATACGCGATGGAATTGTCGCTCGCATACGGATACGTCGCTTCGAACCACGTGCTTTCGCCGCGTAAATATTCTTTGAACGCCGCCAGCACGCGGTCGTACTGCGCCAGAAAATCGGCGTCGGCGGCGAGCGCGGTCAAACGTTCCGGCGCCACCGCGCGCGCAAGTTTAATCGGATTGTGTCCGCTCTCTTGCCACAACGTCGGGTCAATCCGCTGCAATAACGCGGTGGCGTCAGGATTCCACGACCACCACAAGTTATAGACCAAATCGCCCAACTCGTGAATACGCGCGGGCAGCTCGCGCATAATTTTGGCGGTGCGTTCGATTTCACGCGCCAACGCCGCTTCGCGCTCCACCACCTTGTTATTTTCCGCGCGCGCGAATTCATACATCGTCACGTACTCTTGCGCGGAATGCGTCCACGAAAAATCGGCGCGCATCCCGCGCGTTTGCAGCGCGCGCCATTCCGTCGGCTGCGTATATGTCACCAAAGCGCGGACAACCGCGCTATACAAACTCACCAAATCCGCGCGGTCAAAGACAAAACCGGTGCCCGTTTGCCCCGCCACGTCATAATCCTCGACCGAATCCGCGAGCCCGCCAACGCGATGCACAATCGGCACACAACCATAATGCATTGCCAACAGCTGAGTCGTGCCGCCCGGCTCTACCCGCGAGGGCATGAATAAAATATCCGCGCCCGCGACGATTTGATGCCGCAAATGTTCGTCAAAAGACGGATAAAAGCGCACGCGCCCCGCATATTTGTCTTGGAGCGTTTTGAGCGCGGCATGATATTGCGCTTCGCCCACGCCCATCACAATCAACTGCGCGCCGCCGCCGAGCAGCGGTTCAATGAGCTGCAAAACCAAATCAATGCCCTTGACATCGGTCAGGCGCGAAATGATGGCAAACAGAGGCGCGTCGCTCGCGCGTAAATCGGACGCCTTTTGCAAGGCGCGTTTATTGTCGGCGCGCGCGGCAAGCTGCGCCGCGTCAAACGGTTTGGCGAGCGCCGCGTCCGTCGCGGGATTCGCCTGCGCGTAATCCAAACCGTTCATAATGCCGCGCACGCGCGCCGCGCGCATCCGAAAAAGCGGATCCAGACCTTCGCCAAACTCGGGCGTTTGCACTTCGTGCGCGTAGGTCGGGCTGACAGTATTGATGGCATCGGCAAACAAAATTCCGCGCGCCATAAAATTCAGTTCGCGATTAACTTGGCTCGACAACGCGGGATGCACGATAAAGCCAAATTGCGCCAAACCCGAAATTTCCAGAATGCGCTCGCCAAAGGTGCCAAAATACGCGAGATTATGAATCGTGTACACCGACGCGATATTTTGAAAAAATGGATTACTGGCGTACAGCGTCTTGAGCCAATTCGGCACAATCGCCGTTTGCCAATCGTTCACATGAATAATATCGGGCTGCCATTGCAGCGGCGCCAACATTTCCAACGCCGCGCGCGAAAAAGTCAAAAAACGCTCGGCATCGTCCGCGTACATATAAATTCCGTCACGGTCGTACAAACGCGCGTTCTCGACAAAATAGACCGGCACGTCCGCCAACGCGCCTTGCAAAATGCTCACCGTTTCGCTAAAACCGTCCAAGCGCACCGGCAGCGCATCCACCACACGCGTCATATTTTGCGGCGCGATGACGCGATAACGCGGCAGCGCGACGCGCACGTCGTGTCCCAATTTTTTCAGCGCGCGCGCCAACTCGCTAACGACATCCGCGATGCCGCCCGTTTTTACAAACGGCGAAACTTCGGATGACAATATCAAAATTTTCAACTGGCCTGAATTAACCATACGGCGATTCCTCTTGCTTTTATTGTTGAATGAACCACCGCGCTCCGCTCAGCGGCAATTCAATATTGCAAATCGTGCGGCACGACATTGAGCAGCGGCAAGCCCGTAAGCTGTCGGCGCAAATTTTCCGCAAACAACGCGGCAGCGCGGTCATTATATTTTCCGGTCGCGCCCGCGACATGCGGCGACACAATCACATTATCCAAATGCCAAAAGGGATGCCCGCGCGGCAGCGGCTCGATGGCGAACGCGTCCATGCCCGCGCCCGCGATCCAACCTTCCTTGAGCGCCAACGCCAGCGCGCGGTCGTCCACCAATTCGCCGCGCGCGATATTGATGAGCAGCGCGTGCGGCTTCATCGCGCGCAGCTGCGTCTCGCCAATCAAATTGCGCGTCTCGGCTGTCGCAGGCGCCGCCAGCGCCAGCACATCACATTGTCGCGCCATCTCGGTGATTTCTTCCGGCGCAAACCAACGTTCGGGAATGCGACCTTCGGGATCGCCAACGCCGGGTTCGCTGTAGTGCCGACGCGGCGTTTGCATTGTGCGCCGCATCGCCACAACGCGCATATGAAAACCGTATTTCGCGATGCGTCCGATTTCACGTCCGATACTGCCGTATCCGACAATGCCAATCGTTTTGCCGCGCAGTTCTAAACCGCTCAAAACTTCCCAACGATTGCGCAGCCATTCTTGGCGTTCCTGCAAGCGCACCATCTTGGGTATTTTGCGCGCCAACGCCAAAAGCATCGCGAACGTAAATTCGCCAATCGGAACGGCATGAATGCCGCTTGCCGTCGTTACGACAATCTCCGTATCCCAAATCGGATGGCCGCGCAAATGGTCCACGCCGGCGGAATGCAGCTGCGCCCATTTCAGTTTTGGCGCGCGCGCCAAGTCACGCGGCGGAGTCATGCAATAAATTATTTCTTCATCGCCTTGCAGCAGCAGCGAAATATCTTCGCGATCGTGCGTGACGGCCTGTTGGCGAATTTCGAGACGCGGCGAAACGGCGCGCAGGTCGTCCAATAAATAATCGCCAAACGGCATCGTTACCAGAACAGGAATGGTGGGAATCATGCGAGACGGCAAAAATATTACCGCGCGCCGCAAATGCAAGCGCGCCGGATAATGGAAGAAAATCAACCATTAAATATTATAACGGATGAACGAACGCGGGGCAAAAGCGCGACGCCGCATCGTATGTTATAATCGCGCGGAACGGGTATGATACAAAACGCGTTAAATTATCGCGCGGCGCGATGGTTGGGAATTCTTGCCGCAGGATTTCTGGCTGCTTGTTTCGCCATCCTCGCGTTGAATTTATACACGCCGCCGCGCGACCTCGCGCAGCTGCGTCCGACGCGCACGCCCACGCGGCGCCCGCCGCCGACCATTACGCCCGTCGCGTATCCGCCAACGCCCGCGCTCGTCTTGAGCGACACCTTGCGCGCGCCAAATAATTTTCCCGAAGCGCACGGCGTCAAATTGCCGTACGGTTACGCCGACGGCGCGTATATCATCGAGCCGCCGCTCGACCCAGGTTTTGCGCGCGCGTTGAATCAAACTTTTACCGAACGCGAATATTTGAATCTTTCATTGAGCGCGCGCGCGGCGCCTGCGCTCGCTTCGCCCGAGGTTGAATACGGCGTCCTCTTTTGGCACGGCGAAGACGAACAGGGGCGCGAACGTTTTTTAACGTTCACCATCAACACCCAATCCGAATTTCGGCTGCTCGCGTTTGAACCGATAACCGCCACCGACACAATGACAAACGCGATTCAAATCACTGAAATTATTTCCAGCGCCACCTCCAGCGCGATTGAAATTGACGGCACCCTAAACGAATTGCGCGTGGATGTTCATCCGCGACGGCTGCTCGCGTATGTGAATGACGCGTTGGTCATTGACACGGACGCGAAAATTATCAGCGAATGGCGGCTGCGACGCGATTGGGATGGCCGCGTGGGCTTGATTGCGTTGACGATGGGACAATCCGGTGCGGCGGCGCGCTTTACGCAATTCGACATTTACGCGGATATCAAACAACCATGAACCCGACGCGCGCGGCGACTTGGCTGCTGACCATCAAAATTGGCAATACAAACTTGGGCTTTGGCGCGCATGCAAACGGACAGCTCCAGCACGCGTGGCGCGCGGAAACGCGCGTCGAAAAAACGGCGGACGAATACGCGGCGTTTCTATTGACCTGTTTTGAAAACGCGCGGCTAGACGCCGCCGCGATCCGACATGCCGCGCTCGTCTCCGTCGTTCCGCCATTAACCGATACAATGCGCGAATTGTGTCGCAAGACGCTGCGCCTCGAGCCGTTCATTGTCGCGGCAGGCATCCAAAGCGGCATTCGGATTCATTATGACGACGCGCGCGCGTTGGGCGCGGACCGTCTAGTCGTCCTCGTCGCCGCACGCGCCAAATACGGCGCGCCGTGTCTCGTTATTGATTTTGGCACCGCAACCACGTTCAACGCGTTGGACGCGCGCGGCGATTTTATCGGCGGCGCGATCGCGCCCGGCTTGAACATGTCCGCCGAAGCGTTACATCAATTCACGGCAAAATTGCCGCGCATCGAAATTGTCGCGCCCGAACGCGCGCTCGGCGCCAATACGCGCGCGGCGATGCGTTCAGGAATTTTTCTCGGCTATGTCGGCTTGGTGGAGGGCATGGTCGCGCGCCTGAAGCAAGAGATGCAAGAACCCAACGCGCGCGTCATTGCCACTGGCGGCATGGCGCAAACGCTCGCGCCGCATTGCCGCGCGATTGAGCTTGTGGATATGGACCTCGCGTTGGACGGATTATGCCGGGTGCATGAAATGAATGTCGGAAAATAAAGATGAGTCAACCGCTTTACGACGCGATTTTTTTTGACCTCGGCATGGTCTTGGTCACATTCGATTGGCAGCTGGCTATCCCGCGCTGGAGCGCGCGCGGCGCGACGCACGCTCGCATAGTTCAATTTCTCGCCGACCCAATGCACGACGAATTTGAGCGCAACGCCGTGAGCGCAGCGGAATTTTTTCAGCGCGGCAAAAGCGCCACCGGTTTTCAAGGCACGCGCGACGAATTCAAAACCTTCTGGAATGAAATTTTCGAACCGCTTGCGGCGAACGTGGCATTGGCGCAAAAACTCGCCGCGCGCTATCCGTTATATGTCATTTCCAACACCAATCCATGGCACATGGAATATGTCGAACAGACCTTTCCATGGTTAAAAATATTTCGCGAACGGTTTTATTCGCCGGCGTTGGGCATTCGCAAACCCGACCCGCGCATTTTTGAAATCGCGTTGGCGCGTTCGGGCATCGCGGCGCCGCGCGCGTTGTTTCTCGACGATCGTTTGGAAAATATTCACGGCGCGCAAGCGGTCGGCATGCAAGCGCTTCATGTGCCAACGCCAGAGATTGTCACACGCGAATTGACCCGCCTCGTCGCCTTGAGCGAATAAATGGCAAAGGTTCGCTCGCGGCGCGCTGCGCGCTTTACACTATGAATTTATTTGAACACACCCCTATCGTTCTCGGCGTCACCGGCAGCATCGCGGCGTACAAAAGCGCCATCATTGCTAGCCGATTGCATCAACTCGGCGCGCAAGTGCATGTGGCGTTGACGGACGCCGCCGCGCAGTTCATCGGGCCATTGACATTCGAGGCGCTCACGCACAATCCGACATTGCGCGATGTTTTGGCGTTGACCGCCGAATCTGAAATCGAACACGTGACGCTGGCTAAACGCGCGCGGCTGATCATTATCGCGCCCGCGACCGCCAACACTATCGCGAAACTCGCGCATGGGTTCGCCAATGATGTTATCAGCGCGCTCGCGCTCGACACGCGCGCGCCGATTTTGCTCGCGCCCGCGATGGAGACGGGCATGTGGGAACATCCCGCGACGCGGCAAAATATAGCGACGTTGAAACAACGCGGCGTGTTTGTGATTGAACCGGGTTCGGGGAATCTCGCGTCGGGCGCGCAAGGCACAGGGCGCATGGCGGAACCGAATGAAATTATCGCGCAGGCGCATCAACTGCTCGCGCGCGGCGGTCCGCTCGCGGGCAAACGCGTCGTGATTACGGCAGGCGGCACGCGCGAAGCGCTTGACCCCGTGCGCGTGATTGCCAATCATTCGTCGGGCAAAATGGGTTACGCGCTTGCGGCGGAAGCCCTGTCGCGCGGCGCGCAAGTTTCGCTGCTTACGAGCGTGGAAGATTTACCAAATCCATTCGGCGCCGAGATTACGCGCGTGGTTTCAGCGCGCGATTTGTTGCAAGCAGTATTGCGCGAAATGCGCGGCGCGGAAATTTTGATTATGGCAGCCGCGCCCGCCGATTTTCGGCCCGCGGCAAGCGCGGACCAGAAAATCAAAAAAGAGGATCGCGCTGAATTGACGCTCGCGCTCGTCCGCAATCCTGACATTTTGGGCGAGGTCGCGCGCGTGCGCGCGGAAACGCCCGCCGACGCGCCGCGTCTTGTCGTCGGCTTTGCCGCCGAGACGAATGATTTACTTCAAAACGCGCGCGGTAAATTGGCGCGCAAAAATTTAGATTGGATTGTGGCGAATCCGGTGCCGCAAACTTTTGGCAGCGCTAACGTCAAAGCGACGTTGTTGAAACGCGATGGGACGGAATTGGATTTAGCCCCGCTGCCAAAAGAGGAATTGGCGCGCGTAATTTTCGACCGCCTCACGACATAAATCACGCGCCGCTATTTGTAGAGTTAATCATTGCGCTTGCGCCGCCGACTGCCGCCCAATACACTTTGCCCAATCCGTCGCTGCCAAAAGTCGCGTCGCGTATAACGCGTGAAATTGCGATATACGAAACTTTGCAGACCGCCCCACAGCAAGCGCGTCACAATCACCGCTAACGCCACCCCCGCCCCAATGGGCAGCGCGAGCTCGGCATTCCAGAACGCGAACGCCGCGACAAAAATCAAGCAGGTGATAACCAGCGCGACGATAGTTTGATTGACGCGGCGCCGTTGGACGGGCATGTACACCACCAATACCGTCGCCAAAATCGCCGCGCCCACGCCCACAAGTTTCGGGTCAAACGTCATATCGGTTCCTCGATTCACTGACGCATCCTTGACAGACGCTGGCGAATTTTGATGGCTCGCGCGGCGCCCATTTTTTATTCCAAACCATCATCGCGTTCGCGCAAACGATTGACTAGCGTGCGATAAAAATAGGTTTTGGCTTCGAGCCGCGCAAAGCGCGCGCGATGCGGAGAGGTTTCGCATTCTACGCTGTCGCCGTCTTCGAGTTCGTAATCATTCTGACCGTCAATCGTCAAGATTGGAGTATGCGGCGAATCCACTTGCAAACGCACCTGCGCGCCTTCAGGCAAAACGAGGGAACGCACCGGCGAAAGATACGGCGAAATCAAAGTGAGCAGCATTGTCCGCACCGATGGCGCGAGAATCGGCCCGCCCGCCGCCAACGAATATGCCGTCGAACCTGTAGCCGTCGCGACGATGGCGCCATCCAAAGCGAATTGTTGCAAGACCTGTCCATCAATGGACGCTTCAAGTCGAATGACGCGCGCCAGTTTGCCGCGGCTGACGACGATATCATTAATCGCGTCGTACGTTTGGAGCGCTTGGTCGCCGCGTTGCCAGCGCGCGCGAATCATCGTGCGCTCTTCAATCCAATATTCGCCGTTAAGCAAACGGTCAATATTTTGCGAAAACGCTTCCGGGCGCAAACCGGACAAGAAACCGACATGCCCCAGTTTCGCCCCAATCGCGACCACGCCGTACGGCGCGCCCACACGCGCCGCGCGCAGCAATGTGCCATCGCCGCCAAGCGTGAGAATCAAATCCACACGATGACACAGCTGCTCTACTTGGTCTTCGTCCCACGCCGACGATACAATCGGTTCGGGCGCGCCGCGCGCCAAAATTTCGCGCTGCCATACGGACGCCAATTCGCGCGCGCGGTCTTTGTGCGGATGAAACAACAGCGCAATTCGATTCATAGCGCGAATTATATCATGCGCGCGTGCCGGCGAATAGATTCTGATGATTGCCTATATCCCGAAAACGCAACGGATTTCCAGACCCTAAGGGTTTTCGAAAACCCTTAGGGTCTGGAAATCCGGGCAATCACCAAATAGATTTTTTTGACGCCAAATACAGTTTTACGCAGACGGTTTCGCGATTTTACAAATCAAGCGTCCGCGCGCGGAAACGTCCGCAGGGACGTTTCGTGTTTTTGTTGGCGCGAATTGGATTCGCTCCAAAACTCGCGCGGTTGACACGCGCCGCGCATTGACATATCGTATAGCCCATCAGTTAACGCAGAATGAGGTGATATATGAATTATCCTTTGGACGCGCAAATTACGCCGCGTTTCGCGGGCAGCCCTACCTTTTATCGTTTGCCGCAACAAAATAATTTGGACGGACTCGATGTCGCGATTCAAGGCATCCCGTTTGACAATGCCGCATCGTTTCGGCCCGGCGCGCGCTTTGGCGCGCGCGCAGTGCGCGAAATGAGTTCGCTCTTGCGACCCTACAATCGCGTGTTGGACATTGACCCGTACCAAGTTCTAAATTGCGCGGATGTGGGCGATTGTCCGGTCAATCCATTCAACACGCTCGAATCGCTCGACTTGATGACGACGTATTATCGCAATATTGTCCACGCGGGCGTCCTGCCACTTTCGTTTGGCGGCGACCATCTCGTCGCGTTGGGCGAGCTGCGCGGTATCACGCAAGCGCGCGGCGGGCCCGTCGCCGTGCTGCAAGTGGACGCGCACCTTGATACTTGGGATACATACTTTGGCAACAAATATACACACGGCAGTTTCATGCGTCGCGCGATTGAAGAAGGGCTGGTGGATGCGGCGCACACGCTCCAAGTCGGCATTCGCGGGCCATTGTTCTCGGAACGCGATATGGACGATGTGCGCGCGTTGGGGATTGAGATTTTGCCGATGGATGCGATTGTGGATTTCACGGTTGAACAAATCGCGGCGACGATTCACGCGCGCGTCGGCGACGCGCCCGTTTTTCTCACGTTCGATGTAGACGGCTTGGATCCCGCGTTCACGCCCGGCACCGGCACGCCCGAAATCGGCGGCTTCACTTCGCAGCAAATGATGGCGCTGCTGCATCGCCTGCGCGGCTTGAACTTTATCGGCGCGGATATTGTCGAAGTAGCGCCCGCGTACGATAACGCTGGCATCACCGCCTTGCTCGCCGCGCGAGTGGGCTATGAAATATTGGGATTGTTGGCGTTGGCAAGGCAAGCCAAATAACGCGTGTTATAATCACCCCCGACATAGAGTTCATAAAAATATAACTTTCCGCTTGTCGTTGCGAGCCGTCCTTGCGTCCGATGCAGTTCATCGGCGCAATCTCCTACGCGCGAGTTCAGAAAGTTGTAAATTTACGGACCCATAATCTTTCGCCTGCAATTCTTTGGAGCGCAAATGAACTTTATCGAAAAAAATCGCAATGTCACGCCGCATGACGAGAGCATCTTGTATGTATATTTACAAGACGCGGACGGCGTAGCTCTGTCTAACAAGAAAATAAAAATTTACGCCGGACCGCCGCCCACCGGTGAACCGCCCTATTTTGTGGACGACGACCCGAACAATCCAAATCGGCGCACCGACGCGAGCGGCAAATTTCAATTCATTGTCGCGAATGGCGCGCCCGCGCAACGTCTCGATTTTTTTATTCGCGTGCTAGACAATGACGGCGCGCCCGCGAGCGCGCCAATTCATTTTCCGTTTCCCGCCGGCCAAGCGCACTGGGTAACCGTGACGCTGGGCGCGGAAAGCGCGTCCACGCCAAATGATGATAGCGGCGCGCCGCCCGTGACGCCATCCATTCCCGATGCGGTGATTGACCCGCGCCTCGCGCAAGAATTACGCGTCGCGGTGAACGCGCTCACGCCAACCGCGGGAACAAAATATTGGAAATTGATTTCAGCGCAATATCAAAATCCCGATGAAGCGAACGGCGGCGTCAACATTGTCTGCTTTGTCCAAGACGAAAACGGCAATCCAATGCCCGGACAACGCGTCACTCTACGCACTTCCGCGGGCGATACCGCCACGCAAATCACTGACGAACGCGGTCACTGCGACCATCCGATGGGCGCCGGTTCCAGTTTTGCGCCCGACCGCGCGGAACGTGGACCGCTCGCCGTTTTTGTTCAAGGCCTGCCGAGCGATGATGTAAACGGCATGGGGTTGCCGCTGCGACGGCATGTGCAATATATTTTGACGTGGCGCCGCGCGAGCGCATCGGCAACCGCGCCCCTGCCTCCGTCACAACCGCGCGGCAGCGTGCGCGGCAGCATCGGCAATGCGGCAGCCGGCGCGCGGCTCGTCTTGAAATCGTCCGCGCGCACACTCGATGCGCTAGTGGCATCCGATGGCTTGTACAGTTTCACGAATGTGCCTGTCGGCGCGTACGTTCTAGAGCTCGCGGGCGTCGGCGTAATCAATCCGGCATTAAACGTAACCGCCAATCAAGCGACGGTATTTGATTATCCACCCGCGACGCCTGCGTCCGCGAAAAAAGTCTTGAAACATTATTTGCTGTTTGGGCCTGGCACGCAGCCCGGCGTTATGACGAATTTAATTCTCGCGCTTGATTACATTGTCCATTTTGCGCCCGCCGTCGGATTTTCGATTGACGAAGCCATGAATGCCGAGCGCGTCACCATTATCGGCGGAACAAACGCGGTGAGCGCGCAAGATGAACAGCGGCTGCGTGATAGCGGCAGCATCGTTACGCGTTTGCAAGCCGCCGATAGTTACGCAATGGAAAATCTCTTCCAACAGTTGCTCGCGTCAGGTTCGCCGTTTCCCGCATAAACCGCAAGACAAACTATTTTCAAACGCGTTCGCGCGTTAGAAAATAGTTTGTCCAACATTTCCGCCATGAGCAAACTCTCACTGCACATCAGCGACTGGTTGAATCCCGAATTGACGTACGAATTTATTGCGCGCACGCGTCCGCCGCTCATCAAAGTTTTCGGCGATGCGGGTTTGGACGACGCCAAAATTCGAGAAGCGAAAACGCATTCGCCCACGAGCGTGTTTGTCGGACGAATGTATTTTCCCGAACAGGGCATCGAACGCGATGAAAAAACGCCGCTCGACACAGTGTTTCATTATGACGCCATCGCGGACGCGCGTCACGCGTTCGCTCAAATGCGCGGCATTATTGAAAAAACGCGCGGGTTGGTGACGATATGGGAAGGATATAACGAAATTCCAATTGACACGGATGCGCCGCTCACCGAACGCGAATTTCAAAAAGCGCGCAACTATAACGCGTTCACAGTCGAAATGGCGCGCTTGATGCGCGAGGACGGACTAAAATACGCGGCGTATTCGTTCAGCACGGGCAATCCCGTGCATGTGGAATTATGGGATTTGCTCCAAGACGGTTTGCGCGCAAGCGATTTTCTCGCGCTGCATGAATATATCGCGCCCAACGAAGCGTTCAGCGAATTTAATTTCAGCATGTGCAATCGCTATCGTCAAATCATGGCGCGCTTGTCCCAAGACGCGCGTAAACCAATTCTCATCACCGAATGCGGCGTGGATTATTTGGGGCAGCAAGGATTCAAAGGCAAAATTGGCGCGGCAAAATATTTATCCATGCTGGGACAATATGACGCGGAATTAATCAAGGATGCGTATGTCATCGGCGCAACCATTTATTGTTACGGCATCAACGCGCCGCAATGGAAAACGTACGACATTGGCGGCGATTTTGCCAAAGCGCTGCGCGATTACATTCAAAACACGCCGACACCGCCGTTTGATAATCCGCTAGTGGAAACATCGCCGAGCGCGATGCAACCCGCGCCGGGCCTCGCGCGGCTCGCCGAGGCGCTCGCGTGGACGCAGCAAGCGCGCGCAAAACTCGCCGCCAACGACAACGCTGGCGCGCGCGCGCTGCTTCAAGAAAAAATCATCCCGTGGTTTTACGCGTCCGCGCCGCAACACTCGAGCGATTTGGCGAACGCGCAAGCGCACACCGCCGCGCGCTGGTACGCCGAAGAAGCGACGCGTCAAATCGAAGCAGGCGCGTCGGACGCCGCGGCAAAGCTATTAGATACACACGTCATTACGTGGCTCGCCTCGTCCGGACCGCACGCGCTCGGCATACTCTCGGTCGAATATCCAGCCCAGCCGCGCGCCAAATCAAAAACCGCCGCAGCCAAATCCAAGCGCGCGCCCAAAAAGAAAACAACCGCGAAAACAAAACGCGCCGCGCCCAAACCCAAATCGAAATAAATTCTCTTGACGACTGCTGTTAATTCAAGCGCTCCGCCCGCGCAAACCGACGCGTCACCCGCGTCGGTTTTGCCGCGTTCCGCGCGTTGGGGCATCCTGATTGCGATCCTATGGCTTGCGCTGTTTTTACGCGTCTGGCAGTTGGATACGCTGCCGCCCGGACTGCATTACGACGAAGCATTTAACGGAGTCATGGCGCGCGAGGTGTTGCGCGGCGTGCAGCGGCCCATCTTTTTCACGGATAATTTCGGCGAAGAGCCGCTGCACATGTACGCCGAAGCCGCGGTATTTGCGCTGGTCGGCGAATCGCCGTGGAGCATTCGCCTCACCTCTGCGCTCTTTGGCGTCCTCTTTGTCGCGGCAGTGTACGCGTGCGCCCGCGCGTTTTTTCCGCGCGCCGATGTTCTCGCGCTCGTCGCCGCGTTTCTCGCCGCGACGCTCTTGTGGTCGCTTATGTTCGCGCGCATCGGCATCGAGACGACGACCTTGCCGAGCATCTTGACTTTGAGCGCGGCGAGTTTAGGTTTCGCGTATCGGCGCTGGAGTTGGCGATGGGTTATTGGCGCGGGACTGTTGCTCGGCGCGGTAGTGTACACTTATCTTGCGTCGCGCCTCTGGCTGCCAACCGTTTTTTTGTGGTTCGTATATCTGACGCTATTTCATCGCGCCGCGACGCGCCAACATTTCGCAAAATGGTTGACCCTGGCGCTAGTCGCGGCATTGACGCTCGCTCCGTTAGCGCTCTTTTTTCTACAAAATCCGCTCGCGCTGACCGGACGTTCAGGCGATGTCTTTACGCCTGCGACTTTTGGCGGCAATCTGCTGCGCACCGCAGGCATGTTTTTTTTCAGCGGCGATATGGACCCACGCGACAATCTGCCGGGGCGCGCGGCGTTGGACCCGATATTGGCGCTCTTTTTTTCCATCGGCTTGCTTGCCGCGCTCGCGCGTTGGCGCAAACCATTTTACGCGCTGCTGCTCATTTGGTTCGTCATCATGACGCTGCCTTCCGCGCTCACCGAATTCGCGCCCAATTTTCGCCGCGCGATTGGCGCGCTACCCGCCGTGATTTTATTGTGCGCGAGCGGCTTTGAATTTGCGCGAACGCGCATTCAAAACTTGGAATTTATAACGCGCGCTTTGAGAATCACAAAGCGCAAATTGAAATATGGCGCGATCGCGTTACTCCTGGCGCTGCTCGGCGCAAGCGCGTTATGGAGCGGACGCGCCTATTTTGTCGAATGGGCGAATAATCCCGGTTTGTATTATTCATTCGACGCGGGTTTGCTGCAGTTGGCGAATTATCTCGCCGCGCGTCCGCGTCAAGAACAGATTTATTTCTCGCCCGATTACAGCGCGCACTATACCGTCAAATGGGCGTTTGACGGGCGTCCGATAGCTTCATTCGACGGACGACGCATTTTGGTCTTGGCGGATTCAGACCACGCGGCGAGTTATGGTATCATCACGCACGAAGACACAGTGACGCGCGACGCGTTGGCGCGCGCCTTTGCCGGCTCGGATTTGCCGCATCAATTTCTCGACGCCGCGGGCGAGACCTATGCGACAGCGCTGCGCTTTCCCGCCCATACGCGGCTCGCTATTTCGCCCCAACACCCGCGCGCAGTGGACGCGGGTGATTTTGCGTCACTGCGCGGTTTTGATATTGAAGCGAACGCGTTGGCGCGCGGCGAGACGGTGCGCGTGCGTTTGTATTGGGATGCGCGCAAGCCCGCGGACCAAAATTACACCGCGTTCGTGCATCTTGTTGGGCCGCTCAATCCGGCGACGAATTCAGCCGTGTGGGCGCAGGACGATAAACAGCCGGGCGGCGGAACCTATCCCACTACGCGTTGGCAAAAAGGCGAAACGCTGGTGGAAGAATATATTTTCAAAATTCCGCCCGAAGCCGCGCCGGGCGCATATCGTATCGAGACTGGTCTGTACGCCTTGGCCGCGGGCGCGCGCGTGCCACTGTTTGAAAAGAATATGCGCGCGCTGAACGACGCCGTCATATTGCAAAATTTGACCCTGCCTTGACCGTCGTAATGAGCGAATGCCAAGTAGAATTAATTTGGAGGATGAATGAACGATTTGGGAAGTTATCGCGTGCCTCGTGAAGCGGAAATGGGGCGTGAAGTGCGAATGGAACAACGACGCAGCGCGAATCGCACCGCGCTATTTGCGCTCGGCGGCATCGCCTTGCTGTGCGTGTGCGCGTGTATCGGAATTTTCTTGTTGACTGCCGTGACGGGACATAATCCGGTTATAACGATTGACCTGGGCGATGGCAATCTGTTTGCGCAAGCGACCGCGACGCCACGCGCATCCGCCAAAGGCACGGCGACGCCTGTGCCGTACGGCAAAAGCGTCAAGAGCGATAATGGCTTGCGCGTAACGGTGACGGCATATCAACGCCCGCTACCAACCGAAGGCGTCGAAATTCCGGGCGGCCAAGAGTTGGTGTTGGTCACAGTGCGAATCGAAAATACACGCGCGAGCGGCGCGCCCATCAAGTTTAGCCCGGAAGATTTCGCGTTGGTGACTCCCGAAGGCGAACGATACACGGTCAACATTGGCGGCATTACAACTGGCGATGATTTAAAAGCGGGCGAACTCGCGCCGGGCAAGACCGCCAAAGGCGATATATTATTTTTTGTGTACAGCGATGTGCCGGTGGTCCAGCTAGCTTGGACGACATCGGACGGTAAAACGCGAATCTATCAACTGGCGCGTTAACAGCGCAAACTCAAGCCATGATTCTTTTCATCGCCGCGCTGCTTTGGCTCTTGGCGTTGGGGTTTGTAAGCGTTGCGCCGCGTTGGAGCGCCGCGATGCGGCGCGAGGCGCAATACGATTTGCTCGCGTTCGGTCTGCTCGGCGCGCTCACCGCCGGATTTTTTTGGCAGTTGTTATTCGCCCCCAATGTGTGGATGCCCGCGGGCGGCGGTGATCTCGCGGGCTTTTTGTATCCCACCTATGCGTTCGCGCAAAGTTGGCTCGGGCGCGGCGTTTTGCCTCTGTGGAATCCATATATTTTTGGCGGCATGCCTTTTGTCGGTGATATTCAATCCGCGCTCTTTTATCCGCCAAATCTTTTTGTTTATTTCCTCTCGAATCCGCTCGCGTATCGCGACCTTGAACTGCTCGCGGTGCTGCATTTCTACATCGCGGGCGCGGGCATGTACGCGTTCTTGCGTTATGCGCCGCTGCGCGCGGACGGGCGCGGCTTGCATCGCCTCGCCGCGCTCGCCGGCGCGCTGGCGTTTGCATTCTCCGATTTATTCATCACGCATTTCGGCAATCTTAACTTGATCGCGGCTGCCGCGTGGCTGCCGTTGATTTTTTTATTTTTTATGCGCGCGCTCGAACGGCGCGATGACGCGCCGCCGTTCTCGGTTCGCCAAATTTTTTCCGAACCTGCCGCGCTGCGCGACGCGATGCTAAGCGGGATTTTTCTCGCGCTCGCGTTTTTCGCGGGGCATATCCAACCGTATCTGTTCAGTCTCTTGGCGCTTGGGCTATATACCGTATTTACGCTGGCGACGCAGCGCGCGCAATGGCAGCGCGCCGTCGCGCTATGTATTATCACCATCGCCGTTGCGCTCGGCTTGAACGCGGTGACGTTTTTGCCCGCGTTGGAATTGGCGCGCTTGTCCGTTCGGGGCGCGTACACGTACGCGGACGCGGCGCAATATTCTTTGCCGCCATTGGAACTCGTCGGAATTTTCGCGCCGGGTTTTTTCGGTCGCGGACCGCAAAACGCGTGGGGCCCGTGGGCGCGCGTCGAGGTCGGTTATCTCGGCGTGTTCCCGTTATTTCTGGCGTTGTTGGCGTTGTGGTTGCGCCGCACGCGCAAAACAATTTTTTTCGCGCTGCTTGCCGTCGTCGGTTTACTGCTCGCGCTCGGCGGCTATGCGATCCTGCACGGCTGGCTCTTTCAATTTGCGCCGGGCTTTGGACAACTGCGCGCGCCCGCGCGTTTTGTGTTTTTGTTTGATTTTGGTCTCGCCGCGCTGGCTGCCATTGGCTTGGACGCGCTCTGGCGCGGCGATGACGCGCTGCGTCAAAAAATGCGCGGCGCGCTTGGTTACGCCGTGTGGGCGGTCTTGGTCGTGGCGACGGGCAGCGGCGCGCTGGCATTAGGCATTTTAATTCTTGGTCAGAATCAAGACCCGGCGCTGTTTCAACGCATCGCGAACGCGGCAAACGCGTTAGCGTTTTTCATTTTGCTGCTCGCGTTCTCGCTTGCGCTGTTATTCGTGTGGACGCGAAATTGGTTATCGGCGCGCGCGTGGGGATGGTTGGTGATTGCGTTGATTGTGTTCGATCTGTTTTCGCTCGGCGCGTATGTGGATGTTGGCGGCAGCGACCCGACGCTCGGTTATCGGCGCGCGGATATTGTGACCTTTTTGCAAGAAAAGCTCGGCTTGGCGCGGCTAGATTCGCGTACGGATGTGGAAGGATTATGGCGCCCCGACACCGGCTTGCTGCACGGTTTGCAAGATGTGTACGGCGATAATCCGCTCGTGTTAAATTCGTTCAACGCGTATTGGGACGCGCTCGGCGGACGCGATAGCGCGGCGTATCAATTACTCAACGTCAAGTATGTTTTGGCGCGGCGCGGCACGCCAATGCCTGAAAATTTTATCAAAGCGTTTGAAGGCAGCGGCGGCATTACTGTGTGGGAAAATAAAACTGCCGCGCCGCGCGCTTGGTTCGTGACGAATCCGCCGCGTCGCGCGGCAGAGCTTGACGTGGCGAAATTGCCATTCGACGCGCAAGCTGTCGTCATCACGGGTTACGGGCCCAATGAAATCACCGCGCAAGCGAACGCGCCGACAGACGGTTATTTGATTTTGAGCGAAGTGTTTGCGCCGGGATGGCGCGCGGAGGTGGATGGGCGCGCGACCGAAATCGAACGGGCAAATGAATTATTCCGCGCGGTTCCGCTCACGGCAGGCCAACATCAAGTGCGCGTGGTGTATGAACCGCAATCGTTTCGCGCAGGCGCGATCCTCAGCGGGTTAACATTGCTCGCCCTTGTTGGCGCGAGCGTATGGATTTGGCGACAACACGGTGAACAAAAAACTCGCGAATGATTCGCGAGTTTTTTGTTATTGCGCCAACATTTCTTCAATGCGCGCGATGAGCGTCTCTTCGGGCAGCGGTCCAATCCAGTTGCCTTTGACGCGACCATTTTCGTCAATACCCGACAGCAGTTTGCCGGTTTTGTCAATAAAATAAGTTTCTGGCACACCGGAAATCTTGTACGACTGGGAAATCTTTGTGCCGAGATCAGGACCGTTCGGATAGGTTTGTTGAAATGCCGCGATGAATTTTTTCGCGTCAGCGTCAGTATCCACATAATCCACGCCAAGAATTATCACATCGCGGTCTTTATATTTTTCCCACGCGCGCTGCAAGGCGGGCGCTTCGTCACGACACGGAATGCACCATGACGCCCAAAAATTCACGATCACCGGTTTGCCGCGCAGTTCGGACAAGGTATAAGTCTCGCCGTCAAAAGTCGTCAATGTAAAATCAGGCGCGGAACCCGACGCGAGCGGACCTGCGCCGCGTTGGCGAACCGCAATGGCGAGAACGCCCAACAACACTAGCAGAATCGCGACAATCGCGCCAAAGATCAGCAAGGCGCCGCGGCGCGAACGCGGCGCGCCAGCAGTTATTTCACTCATCTTGTTTCAACTCGGTTTCAATGCGGGAGCGATATTCATTAGAAGCGGCGACCGCGACGGCGGGCGGCGGCGCGTTTTTCACGCGGCGCGCGGCAAAGAGGTACAACAGCGCGGCGCCGGTCGAGACCGCGAATGCGGGTAACGCATAGACGACCAAATTCAATCCTTGCGCGCGCGGCGCGCCCAACACACGCTCGCCATATTGGGCAATAAAGTACGCCTCGATTTGCGCGGGCGTCTCGCCCTGACTCAATTTTTCTTTGATGAGCGCGCGCCATTGTTGACAGGCCTGCGTCTCACATGCGTCCAGCGGCGTGCCGGGACAAACCGGACAATACAAACCTTTGGAAACTTGGAGCGTTTGCGCGTCCAAATCGCCGTACAAATTTACGCCGTGCGTGGCATTAGGCACAACCAAAACAGTCAACGTGAAAAAAATCAGCGCGCCTACGCCTAAAAAAATCCCCAACGCAATCAGATACGTTTTATTCATCAGAACATTTTAACGATTAGCGTCGCATCGCCCCCCGTGTATCGCAATCCCAAATCCGCAATCACCGTACGCCTTCCCACAACCACGGCACATAGGCATTCCACAAATTAACCAGGTACGGTTTCTCGGTCGCGAACGCTTTGGCTTGCGCTTGCACCGCTTGTTCCACCGCATCGGGCTGGAGATTCGTTTCACGCATAATCGTAGCGCAGCGCGCGTAATACAAGGGCAGCAGCGCGGCGACAATCTTGTCCGGGTCGCCTTCCCCTTGATTATACACGGTCATAAAATCATACACCGTGCGCGCCCACAACTGCGCGTCATAGCGCGTCGCCCCGTCGGGCTGTTCGCTCAATTCTTTGACCGCCATGCGCGTCGAAGGCGTCAACGCGGTGCGCCATAAACGTTGATAACGCCGTACGCCCGCGACAAACGCATCGTTCAAAGCGGCGGCAGTCACGCCGGGCATCCATGCGCGCGGCGGCTCGGCGGCAACGCCATTGCCATAAAACGGCGTAGCGCGCGGCGATATCCCCTCTATCCAGCGCCGTTTGTTAATGTCCACCAAACGAAAGAGTGTGCCAATCGCCTGCACAAAAGTTGGATCGAACGCCAACGATAATTCGCGGCTATCGTCGAGTTTCACGCCCAAACGCACCTGGCACATTTTCACATTTTCGACCAACGCGACGGTGGTAATCCAAATATCCACGCCGTGCCGCGCCACATCCGTTTCCCACACATCGCGCAGCGCGAGTTTGTACGCAAAATCAGCCGAGAGCGCGTATTCGCCACCCATCGGCTGCCGCACATCAGCGCCGTACAAGAGTCGCGTCAGCGGATAAGCCAACAAATCGGTCATGGCGCCATCCGGCAGCGGACGCAAATAATATGGAATCGCAATCTGATACGCGTTTTCTAAAATCGGACGCGCCAAACGCGCGCCCCAATCCGGCGCGATGGATTGCAAATCGGCTTCGAGAATGAGGACCACGCGCGCGCGCATGACGCGCGCCATTTCAAAGACCGCGCGCACCGCGCTACCCTTGCCCAACACGCCTTGATACGGCACCACCAAACGTTTCACCGACGGCGGCAGTTGTAACTGATTCGCCACCGCCACCGTATCATCGGGCGAGCCACCATCCACTATGGTCAGCGCGATTTTAAATCCGCGAAAATCGCGCGCCAGACCTTCGGAAATCGCGCGCATCACAGGCGCAATCGTGCGCGCGTTTTTGTACGTCGGAATGCCGACGACAATTTCCGCGCTGCCGATTTCAGCAAGGCGGCGTTGCGCATCCACTCGAAACGGAGTCTCTAACATGACAAAATTATTGAAGAATGCCCGTCAACGCGCGATAAGCCGCGTCAGCGGGCGTCAGCTGTCCGTTCAACACGGCTTGCGCCGCTTGACGCCATGCGTCCGCATACGGTCTTTGCGCGTCAAAACTCGGGGCGATGATGGCATGTTCCATTAAAACGCGCAGCGTATCCACGTACGCGGCGGGCGTCATCGCTTGCGTGAACGCGCTCGAACTCGCGGGAATCCATTGCGCGGCGCGCGTCCACTTTGCCAAAAAAGCGGGTTCACTCAACCACATCAAATAATCCGCGGCGACGCGCTGTCGCGCGGGGTCGGATGTCAAAATTACGTACGTCCAACCCGACACCACCGCGGCAGGTTGCCCATCGCGGGTGGGAATGGCCGCTGCCGCGGCATTGGGCAAGCGCGCGCGTTCAATCAAAAAATCGCGCGCCCATACTTGCGCCAACGGCGCCTGCCCCGCCACAAACAGCGGCATGACTTCACGCGCGGATTGCATTCCCACAGTGGCTTCGCTTAAATTGCCATTGGCGCGCGCGCGTTGATAATATTCCAAAATATTTTGCATCACACTCGAATCCAACGCGGGGTGTTCGCGCGGATTCAATGAGCCGCCATCATGCAAATAGTGCAGCAAAAAGGTGTCCGAATCATCGGCGGCAAACGCAAACGATGTCGTCGTCGTCAAAACATCTTGCCATGACACTGGCGGTGAATTTATGCGGCGCGTGTCATAGACCAAATGCTCCAAATCCAGCGCCAACGGTTGATTGGACCACACACCGCCTTGCCGCGCGATAGATTGCGCGGGCGGCAAGAGTTCCCAATACGCGCCCGACGGCAGCGCGCGCTGCAAGGGCTGCAACAAGCCCAATTTCGCCAACGCATCGAGATCGCGTGAATCCACAATCGCGGCATCAGGCAAACGCTCGGGCATCAATTCGCGCAGCTGGATCAGCCAATCGGTGATACCGCCTTTGCCATACGGCGCTTTGAGCGCATAATCTATCTTGACGCCGGGATGATCAGCTTCAAATGCCGATAGACGCGCTCCCAAAATATCGCCGCCGCGTTCAGCGCCGGGCGCAAAAGATTCGGGCACCCACAGCGTCAATGTCAAGGGCTGCGCGGTTTGTGGTGTGACCACTTGCGTAGCTGTCGGGTGCACAGGCGCGATTGTCGCGGATATAACGGCGGGCATGACAGCAGTGGCTGGCGCGGAAGTTGCCGGCAATGGCGTCGGAGGAGTGGTAGCGCCGCATGCAGCCGTTATTAGAACCAATCCCATCAGCGCGAAAACGTCCCACACACGCATTATGCGCGATTATAGCATGGAGGCGTCAGAATTCGGAATTTTTCACACGCGCCCACAAGTCGCGGCAGCTGCTACGCTTTATCAAGCGTCAAGACGAACCATAACGCCAAGCGGCGCAGCGCGGACGGCAAAACGCGGTTTTGCGGTCCGCCACATTTCAATTCGATGAAGAATCGCGTTTCATCCGCCAATTCCATTGAATCGCCGTTGCGCTTGTGTTACAATCGCGCCGCATCCATGAGCAATCCCTTGCAAGCGCCCGACAAACATCAGCTCATTCCGCGCATCGAATGGAACGCGCGCAATGTGTATGGCGATGAAACATCGCTCTATTTTCGGCTGTCCCGCGAATTGATTGGCGACGGCAAACTGCTCGTCCTCGCCTCGAACATTCCACCCAATCAGCCCGCGCCCAATCTATTTTTTTCCGCTGTGCATTATTTGCTGCTCAAACCCGAAAACGAAAATCATCCTCTACGCGAATTTTTCCCCGACCTGACGCGCGCGCTCAATACGGTGGACGACCCTTACCCTATCTTTCGCAGATTTTGTCTCAGCCATTATCAAGAAATGGCAAAACTCTTGCGGACGCGCAGCGTGCAGGTCAACGAAATCGGGCGCTGCGCCTATTTCTTGCCCGCGTTTCAAGTTGTTGCCAAACAACTGGACAATGCGCCGTTCATCCTCGTCGAAGTGGGCGCGAGCGCGGGACTCAATCTCTTTTGGGACCAATACGCGTATGACTATGGCGACGATATCTTGCACGGTCAACGCGCGTCGAATATTATTTTGACGTGTGAACTGCGCGGCGATTTGCGCCCGCCGCTTGACACGCCACCGCGTCCCATTTTGCGCATGGGCATTGATCTCGATCCCAAAGACGTGACCGACAACGACGCGATGTTGTGGCTGCGCGCGCTAATTTATCCCGAACAAATTGAACGCGCGCGGCGGCTCGAACAAGCCATTGCGCTTGCGCGTCAACATCCGCCGCTCGTGCAATCCGGCAACGCGTTAGACTTATTGCCGCGCGTGTTGAATGCTATTTCCCCCGCTACGCCCGTTTTACTCTTTCACAGTTTCGTGTTGAATCAATTCACCGACCACGACCGCGCGCAATATTTTGCCATTCTGCAAGAAATGAGCCAAGGGCGTCGCTTGTATGACCTTGCGCTCGAGCCCAGCGATTGGCCCGCGCCCATGACACTGACAAAATACGAAAACGGCAGCATCATCGCGCAACCACTCGCCATCTGCGACCATCTCGGACGCTGGATGGAATGGCTCGCGGAATAGCCGCGCGTTCAAACGTTCAATCGCTCAATTCGGATTGTCATTCCCATTTGAATATGCTAGAATCGCGCCGCGATGAGGCAGCATACGATTCTACTCAATGGCAACATCGTCACGCTCGACGCGACGCAACCGCGCGCCACCGCGCTCGTATTGCGCGGCGACGAAATCATTTACGTCGGCGACGATACGACAGCGCGCGCGTTTCAACAACGTGATAGCGTCGTGATTGATTTGCGAAATAAACTGACGCTGCCCGCGTTCACCGACGCGCACATTCACTTTACAGGATTCGCGCAAACGCTGGAAAATGTGGATCTCGGCGGCTGCCGTTCGCTCGCCCAAGCGGTGGAACGCGTACGCGCGCGCGCCGCGCAAACAGCGCCCGGACAACTGATTTGGGGCGGCGGTTGGAACAATGCCGAATGGGACAATCCCGCGTTCCCCGACAAACGCGCGCTCGATGCCGTCGCGCCCGCGCATCCCGTCATGCTCACGCGCAAAGACGGCCACAGCATCTGGCTCAATTCGCGCGCGCTTGAACGCGCGCAGATTACACGCGCAACCGTCGCGCCGCAGGGCGGCGTCATTGACCGCGACGCGGACGGCGAACCGAGCGGCATCTTGCGCGAAAACGCACTCGCATTGCTCGGCGGCGGCATCGGCGCATTCAGCGACGCGCTTCAGTCCGCCACACTTGAACGCGCGCTGCGATACGCGCACTCGCGCGGTCTCGCCGCCATCCACAATATCGAAGACGCTAACGCGCTGCGCGCGTTTCAAACTTTGCGCGCGGAAAATAAACTAACGCTGCGCGTCGTTCACGCCCTGCCGATTGATAAATTATCGCTCGCCATCGAACTTGGTTTGCAGCGTGGCTTGGGCGACGAATGGTTGCGCCTGCAAGCGGTAAAAATTTTTAGCGACGGTTCGCTCGGTTCGCGCACCGCCGAGATGCACGAACCTTATGCGGACGCGCCCGCGCAACGCGGCGTCGCGGTCACTGAATCGCCCGCGCTGCTCGATGCGGCGCGACGCGCGGCGCAGGCGAATTGGGATGTGTGGGTTCACGCCATCGGCGACCGCGCGATTACGCGCGTGTTGGATATATTCGCGCAATTACGCGCCGAAGGTTTTCACGACGCGCGCTTTCGCATCGAACACGTTCAACATTTGCGTCCGTCCGATGTGACGCGGTTTCGCGCGTTAAACGTTGTGGCTTCGATGCAGCCGCTGCATCAGCCGAGCGATATGCGGGTGGTAGATGCGGCGTTGGGCGCCGCGCGCGCGGCGTGGACGTACGCCTTTCGTAATTTGTTGGATGCCAACGCGACGCTCGCGTTTGGTTCCGATGCGCCCGTTGAAAAACTCGACCCGCTGCTCGGCATTCACGCCGCGGTGACGCGTCAGAACGCGCAGCACGCGCCCGCCGACGGTTGGCATCCCGCGCAAAAAATTTCGGTCTTGGAAGCGGTGCGCGCGTACACGCTCGGCGCGGCGGAAGCGGTCGGCGATGCCGCGCGCGCCGGTTCGCTCGCCGTCGGCAAGCGCGGCGATATTGTCGTATTGAACGAAAATATTTTTGAAATTCCGCCGCGCGCGATTTTGGACACGACAGTGGCATATACCATCAGCGGCGGCGCGGTGGTTTACGCTGGCTAGCCAAAGTGAAAATACGCCGCGCGCATTGGATTTGATTGGAGGAATTATGGAACGTGTCTCGTTGCGTCAAGCATTTCATGGCGAAGCCGGCGCGGCGCATGATGAAACCACAACCGGCGAACGCGGGCCCGATCAGGTTATTATTCAGATTAAACGCGGCAAACTTGAATTGCGCGTGCCGAACACAATGCCGGATAATGAGGTGCTGCGTAAAGAAAATATGGACGATTTTATGCAGCTCACGCTCGAATTGGAAGACGGCAGCGAGCTCATTGTCGTGATGGAAGCGACGACGGATTTGGTGGATACGCGTTTAATTCCCGCGCCAGAGCGCGCGCGCGAAAGTCAGGGCTAACGCTTGAGTCGTTCGCGTTCTACCTCCCCCGTCGCTCCGCCCGCGCGTCCCGCGCCTGTGACGCGCGGGCTGCTTGTGCGTCTCGGTTTGTATTGGAGCACGTTATTTGCGCTTGCCATCGGCAGCTGTACGCTGACGTTTTGGATTTTGGCGAGCGCGACGGGCGCGTTCAATATCGGCGCGCAAGAATTATTTTTAATTCGCGCGGTCGGCTTGGTGGCGCTGGCGTTGAGCGCGGCGGGCATCTTTTTTATCGTCGGCGCGCTGCGCCGCGTGACGCTGCCCATCAGCGAAATGATGACGAGCGCGGAACGCATCGCGCAGGGCGATTATTCCGCGCGCGCGCAGGAACGGGGCCCACGCGAATTGCGTTCGCTTGCGCGTTCGTTTAATCGCATGGCGGAACAGTTGGGCGAGAACGAAAACGCGCGGCGCGCGCTCATCGCCAATATCGCCAACGAACTGCGAACGCCGCTCACGATGCTCCAAGAAAATATCGAAGGGCTGCTCGACGGCAATTTTGCGCGCGACGACGCGCATCTAAATTTAATTCTCGGCGAAACTATTCGGCTCGCTAATCTGGTCAAAGAAATGCGGATGCTCGCGCTCGCGGAAAGCGGCGGTTTAATTTTGCAACGCGAGCCGACAGACTTGAATGCGTTGGTACGCGAAACAGTGGAGCTGTATCACCGCGACGCGTCCAAACGCAATATCAGTTTGCACGCGATTTTGCCGGAAGAAGCGTACCTCATCAATGCCGACCCGGCGCGCGTGCAGCAAGCATTAGGCAATTTGCTAGAGGACGCGCTGCGGAGCAATCTCAAAAGCGATTTGCGCGTCGAAGTAACAAAACTCGCGCCGCCCCACGCGCCGCCGTTGGCGCAGGTCGAGGTCGCGTACCGCGCGGCGGTGATTGCGCCGGAATTGTTGGCGGGCTATTTCGACCGTTTTTATCAAAACAATCCCGCGCCGGACGCGTCCACGGACAGCGGACTCGGGTTAGCCATTTCAAAACTTTTGATTCAAGCGCACGGCGGCGCGATTACCCTGACCAGCGACACGCGCAGCGGGACATTGGTAAAATTTACGCTGCCGATTCAAGAGCGGGATTAGAGATTAGAGATTAGAGATTGGAGATGGGAGACTGGAGATTGGAATTTTTGATTTTTGATTTTTGATTTTTGATTTTTGATTTTTGATTTTTGATTTTTGATTTTTGATTTTTGATTTTTGATTTTTGATTTTTCATCCCTCATTCTTTATGCTTCATCCTTTCCCATGAATCCTATCCTCAAAGATTTTCCCGATCATTTTGAAACCGAACGTTTGTTGATTCGCGCGCCGCGCCCGGGTGAGGGCAAAATAATTTATGAAGCCGTGATGGAATCATTGGAACAATTAAAGGTGTGGATGCCGTGGGCGCATCAAGAGATGTCTCCCGAAACAGCGGAAGGCATCTCGCGGCGTATGCACGCGGATTTTTTGGCGCGCCAAGATTTGCCATTACGTCTCTTTAAAAAAGATACGAACGAATTCGTCGGCGGCAGCGGCTTGCATCGGTTCGATTGGGATGTGCCGCGTTTTGAAATCGGTTATTGGGCGCGGAAAAAATTCGAGGGGCAGGGTTATATCACCGAAGCGGTTATTGGCATTACACATTTCACATTTGAAAAATTGTTCGCGGAACGCGTCGAAATCCGCATGGACGACAAGAATACGCGCAGTTGGCGCGTCGCCGAGCGCGCGGGCTTTACGCTGGAAGGAATTTTACGGCATGACGCGCGCGCGACGGACGGCACATTGCGCAATACGCGCGTATATTCGATGATTCGGAGCGAATGGTTGGAAAAGCAAGGAATTGGAAATTAGAGACTGGAGATTGGAGATTGGCGACTGGCGATTGGTAATTTGCGCGATGCGACTCGTCATTTGCGATATGCGATGAAAGCGAATATTTTCTACAAACGCGGCGATTTGGATGTATTGCAATACACGGATGTTGAGGCGCCGAAATTAAACGCGGGCGAAATTTTGGTGCGCGTGCGCGCGTGCGGCATCAACCATTTGGACATTTACACGCGCGAAGGTTCTCACGGCGTCAAAGCGCCGCTGCCCCACATTGGCGGCTTGGAACCGTCGGGCGAAGTCGCGGCGCTGGGCGCTGGCGTGTACGATTGGAAGATTGGCGAACGCGTGTTGATTGGCGCGTTCACATCGGATGGAACGTGCGAGTTGTGTTTGGCGGGACACGACAATTTGTGCGTGAATCGCCAAATTATCGGCGTGCAAGTGGACGGCGGTTTCGCCGAGTATGTCAAAGCGCCCGCGAGCGCGTGTATTCGCTTGCCCGAAAATGTTTCATTCGTTGAAGCCTCGGCGATTCCCGCCGCGTTTGGAACGGCGTGGCACATGCTGAATTTCCGCGCCAAAACACAGCGCGGCGAATGGGTTCTGGTTTTGGCGGTCGGCTCGGGCGTCGGCAGCGCGGCAGTCCAAGTCGCCAAAGCGTTGGGCGCGCGCGTGATTGCGACATCGAGTTCGGATGATAAATTGGAAATGGCGAAAAGTTGGGGCGCGGACGCGGTGATTAATTACAGCAAACAGCCAAATTTTCAACATGAAGTGCGGCGCATCACAAACGGGCGGATGGTGGACGTGGTGTTTGAACATGTCGGACAAACCACATGGAAAGCGTCTATCGCGTCAATGCGTCCCACCGGGCGTCTGGTGACGTGCGGCGGTTCATCGGGACGTTGGGGCGAAACGGATATTTGGGGCATGTTCTGGCAGCAGTTGACTTTGATGGGGTCGAACGGCTGCACGCATCGCGAGTTTGATCAAATCCTCGACTTGTACGCGCAAGGAAAATTTCGCGCGGTGATTGATCGCACCTTTCCGTTATCCGAATTAAAAGAGGCGCAAAAGCATTTGATTGAGCGCAAACAGTTTGGAAAAGTGGTTGTTGTGCCAGAGTAGCAAAAGGGTGTACAATTTTGCGCGCTAGATTAAACACAAAACGCGATGGCTACGACTATTCGTAAAAAATTGAAACCGCGCCGCGTGCGTTTGTGGACGTACGATGAAATGGCAGCAAAGTTGCCAGAAACCAATCAACCGATTGAACTCTGGGACGGTGAACTCTGCATTTACCACGCACCCCCACCCAGCCATCAAACAACTGTAGGACAGATTGTTTTTCGCTTGCATGATTTTGCCAAAGCGCGAAATTTGGGAAAGGTCTATCATTCACCAATTGACGTGGTGCTTTCCCAAACGCGCGTCGTTCAACCCGATGTCGTTTTTGTCTCAAACGAAAAAAAGAAAATTCTTGGCAAGGTAATTCGCGGCGTCCCCGACCTCGCCGTCGAAATAATTTCGACGGGCAGTTGGCGGCGCGATACGATTGATAAACGCGCGTTGTATGAGCAGTTCGGCGTGCAAGAATACTGGATTGTTGACCCCGAAGCGGCGACGGTGGAAGTGTTGACACTCAAAGATGACGCTTTTCAATTATTCGGGCGCTTTGGCAAAACACAGCTGGCGCGTTCCGCATTACTCAAAGGATTCAAAATTCGCGTCGCGGATATTTTGGAATAAACGCTTCTGAACCTCTGCGAATGATGCAGAGGTTTTTCTTTTTTTTCTTGTGCTACAATTCTCGCGGCAAACTTATCATGAATATCCTCCATTCTCATCTCAATCCAACTAGTCCCGAATTTCAAGCCAACGCCGAATTTCACCGCGCGCTCGCGCAAGAATTACGCGAACGCATCAACACCGCGCGTCAAGGTGGCGGCGAAAAATACCGCGCGCGGCATGAAGCGCAAGGCAAAATTTTTGTGCGCGAACGCATTAACCGCTTGCTCGACGACGGTTCGCCATTTTTGGAATTGTCGCCGCTCGCCGCGTTCGAGCTGTACGACAGCGAAGCGCCGAGCGCGGGCATCGTCACCGGCATCGGACGCGTGAGTGGGCAAGAGGTGATGATTATTGCGAATGACGCGACGGTGAAAGGCGGTTCGTATCTGCCGCTCACGGTGAAAAAACATTTGCGCGCGCAAGAAATCGCGCAGGAAAATTTTTTGCCGTGCATTTATCTCGTGGATTCGGGCGGCGCGTTTTTGCCCTTGCAAGACCAAGTGTTTCCCGACGCCGACCATTTTGGCAGAATTTTTTACAATCAAGCGCGCATGAGCGCGTTGGGGATTCCGCAAATCGCGGCGGTGATGGGTTCGTGTACCGCGGGCGGCGCGTACGTTCCCGCGATGAGTGACGAAGCAATCATCGTGCGCGGCACCGGCACAATTTTTCTCGGCGGTCCGCCATTGGTCAAAGCCGCGACGGGTGAAGTTGTCACCGCCGACGAATTGGGCGGCGCGGATGTGCATACGCGCAAAAGCGGCGTCGCCGACCATTTCGCGGAGGATGACGAGGACGCGTTGGAACTCGCGCGCGGGATTGTGGAAACGCTGAACCGTCAAACAAAATTAGCGGTGACGGTTGAGCCGCCTCAAGAACCGTTGTACGACGCGCAAGAAATTTATGGAATTTTGCCGCGCACTTTTCGCGAAGCGTATGATGTGCGCGAATTGATTGCGCGCGTGGTGGATGGTTCGCGTTTTCGTGAATTCAAAGCGCGCTATGGCACGACGCTCGTGTGCGGATTCGCGCGGATTCACGGTTATCCCATTGGAATCATTGCGAACAATGGAATTTTGTTTAGCGAAAGCGCGTTGAAAGGGACGCATTTTATCGAATTGTGTTCGCAGCGCGGGATTCCACTTTTATTTTTGCAAAACATTACGGGTTTCATGGTGGGCAAACAGTACGAAGCGGGCGGCATCGCCAAAGACGGCGCGAAATTGGTGAACGCGGTGAGCAACGCGTCGGTGCCAAAATTGACCATCATCGTCGGCGGCTCGTTCGGCGCGGGCAATTACGGGATGGCGGGGCGCGCGTATCAGCCGCGCTTTTTGTGGATGTATCCGAACGCGCGCATCAGCGTCATGGGTGGCGAACAAGCCGCGAATGTTTTATTGACGATTAAACAGGAACAACTGGAACGCGAAGGCAAACCGCTGTTGAACGCGGAAGAGCAGCAAGAATTTATGCGCCCGACATTGGAGAAATACGAATACGAGGGCAGTCCATATTATTCCACCGCGCGTTTGTGGGACGACGGCGTGATTGACCCGGCGGAAACGCGTACTGTGTTGGCGCTCGCGTTGTCGGTGGTGTTGAACGCGCCGGAAGTCAAGGGAAATTTTGGCGTGTTCCGAATGTAAGAGCTTATGATCATTCTGGAAACCGAACGTCTCATTTTGCGTCATCTGATGCCATCGGATTTGGATGATTTGTGGGCATTGTATACTGACCCCGAAATTACAAAATTCATCCCCGATGCGCCGCGCACTCGCCAAGAGGCGCAAGCAGAATTGGAATGGCACATGCACGGTCATCCAAAAAATCCGCAGTTGGGATTGTGGGCGACGATTCACAAAGCGACGAACAAATTTATCGGACGCTGTGGGCTTTTACCGTGGACGATTGACGGCGCGAATGAAATCGAGATCGCCTACACGATTGCGCGCGCGTATTGGGGGCAAGGGCTCGCCACCGAAGCGGCGCACGCGATTCGCGATTATGGGTTCGTCAAACTGAACCTTACGCGCTTGATTTGTTTGATTGATTCGGAAAATATCGCGTCGCAACGCGTAGCAGAAAAAATAGGCCTGTCTTTTGACAAAGCATCGCGCGATGAATATGGACCGTTTCTAGTCTATGCGATAGAGCGAGAATTACGATGATGGATCACCGCCCCCTACCCTCCGGCGCCGTCACCTTTCTTTTCACTGACATCGAAGGCAGCACACCGCTGTATCAAAATTTCCCCGAGGCGATGCCGCGCGCCATGACGCGCCATCACGAAATTTTGCAAGGCGCGATTCGCGCGCATAGCGGCGTCGTGTTCAATATTATTGGCGACGCGTTTTGCGCGGCGTTTGAAAACGCGCCGGATGCGTGCCGCGCGGCGTTGGACGCGCAGCGCGCGCTGCGCGCGGAAAATTGGCGCGAGCTCGGTTCCTTACGCGTGCGAATGGGTTTGCATACGGGAAACGCCGACGCGCGCGACGACAACTATGTCAGTTCGCTTACGTTGGTACGCGCGCAGCGCGTCATGTCGGCTGGGCACGGCGGACAAACGCTGCTTTCATCCGCAACCGCCGAACTCGTTCAAACTTCTTTGCCTCCAAACGTAACGCTGCGCGAACTTGGGCAATTCAAATTGCGCGGCTTGCAGCAGCCCGAGCCACTGTATCAAATTTTCGCGCCCGATTTGCCAACCGATTTTGCCGCGCTGCGCGCAGTGGAAATGACGCGCGCGCAAGAAGAGCTCACGCCGCTCGAACAACTCGTGCGCGGGAAAATAGTCGGGCGCGACAACGAATTGGCGCAGTTGCAACAACAATGGGATTCGATTCAAAATACGCGCGCCCACTTGATTTTACTTTCGGGCGAGCCGGGCGTCGGCAAAACGCGACTTGCGAATGAATTGATTGCGTACGCGCAAAGCGCGGGCGCGCCGATTTTGCGCGGCGGCTGTTACGAGTACGAAGCGACGACGCCGTACTTGCCGTTCGTCGAAGCGCTGCGCGATTGGGCGCATGCGTCGAGCGTGGAAACATTGCGCGCGACGCTTGGCGACACGGCATCCGAAATCGCAAAACTCGCGCCAGAGATTGAAACCAAACTCGGCGCGCTGCCGCCCAATCCCGTTCTGTCGCTAAACGAAGAGCGCTTGCGGTTATTCGACAGCATTGCGCGCGTATTTCAAAATCTCGCCGCGCCGCGCGGGCTGTTGATTTTTCTCGACGATTTGCATTGGGCAGACCAAGGCACGATCAATCTCTTGCATTATCTTTTGCGCCATTTGCGAAATGAGCGCGTGCTGCTGCTCGGCGCGTATCGCGAAGTGGAATTGGACCGCGCGCATCCGCTCGCGAACGCGTTGGTTGATTGGAATCGCGAACGACTCGCCACGCGCGTTTCATTGGCGCGTTTATCGCGCGCGGATACAGGCGCGTTAGTCGCCGCGCTGTTTGGGCAAACAAATATTTCCAAAGAATTTGTCCAAGTGCTGTTTCGCGAGACGGAAGGCAATCCATTTTTTATTGAAGAAGTCGTCAAGTCGCTCATTGAGCAAGGCCAAATTTATCGCGCAAACAACGCGTGGCAACACAAACAAATCACCGAGCTCGCGATTCCACAGAGCGTCAAAGAAGCGATTGGGCGACGACTCAATCGTTTGACCGAGAATTGTATTGACGCGTTGCGCGTCGCCGCCGCGCTCGGCAAAATTTTTCCGTTTGTGGAATTGCGCGCGGTGGCGACGACGAGCGAAGACCAACTGCTCGACGCATTGGACGAAGCGAGCGCGGCGCAGCTCTTGCGTATGGACGCCAATGACACCTTTGCGTTCACGCATGACAAAATCCGCGAAGTATTGTACGAAGAATTAAATCCAATTCGGCGACGCCGTTTGCACCAACACATTGGCGACAGTTTGAAAAAATTGTATCCGACGCTTGATGGACATGCCGCGGACCTGGCATATCATTTTACGCAAAGCGGCGATATGGAAAACAGTTTGACCTATTCGCTCGGCGCGGCGGAGAGCGCCACGCGCGTTTTTGCCCACGACGATGCGTTGAAATTTTATCAACAAGCGCGCGAGGCGGCGGAAACATTGCGGCGCGCGGACGCGCTCGCGCAAATTGATGAATATATCGGAGATATTCATCGCTTGCGCGGCGATATCGCGCCCGCCGTCGCAAGTTACCAGCGCGCGCAAACGCGTCTCGCGTCGCCGCTGGCGCGCGCGCTGCTAAATGTAAAAATCGGTTTAGCGTATTCGCCCGCGGACGACGCGCGAGGAATCGAGGCGTTGCAAGACGCGCTGCAAGAATTGAGTCCGCAAACGCAGCCCGCCGAATACGCGTCCGCGCTGGCGCTCATCGGGCGACATCATCATTATCAGGCGCGCCATAAAGAAGCGGTTGAATTTTTTGAACGGGCGCGCGCAATCGCGGAACCGCTCGATAACGCGCAGGCGCTGCAATCCATTTACGCGTTTTTAGCGGGCAGTTATGAGCATACGCTCGAATACGATATTAGCAACGCGTGGGCGCGGCGCAGCATCGCGTTAGGCGAGCGCAAAAATATTCCCGAAGCGATTGCCATGGGCTATGAATTTCTCAGCGAGAACGCGTTTAATCGCGGCGAGTGGGATGACGCGATTCGCTTTGCCGCGCAAAACCGCGACATTGGATTGAAAATCGGTTCGCGCGCGCGCGTGAGTTGGGCGAATTTTGCGCTGGCGGCGGCGCTGCTTGGCAAAGGCGAATTGCGCGCGGCGGAACGCGCAAGCCGTGAGGGTTTAGAGATTGCCGAACAGTTAGGCGAGACGCGCTTGGCGATTTGGCATCAGGCGCAGTTGGCGCGCGTATTGGCAGAATGGGGCGCGGAAGAAGCAAAGAGTCAGGCGGAAGCAGGCGTCGCGCGTAGTCACGCTTTGGGGCAAGTGATTTTGAACGTATGGACGCTGCATGTACTGGGATTTTTTCATTGGCGGCGCGGCGAATTTGAACGCGCCGCGGAAATTTATCAGCAAGGGCTGGATGTTTTGCAAGACAGCGAAAATCTGCTCGGACTCAAATCAATTCTATCTTTTGCCGCGCAAGCATTCTTTGACGCGGGACGCGTCGAACGCGCAGCCGCCCTCGCGCAGCAAGCATTAGAACTCGCGGAACGTTGGCCCACGCCGCAAAACATCGCGCTCGCGCAAGCTGTGCGGGGCCAAATTTTCACCACGCAAGAAAAATGGGCGGAGGCGGAACACGCGTTTGCTCAAGCCATCGCTATTTTTGACAAACTCGGCAGTCGCATAGACTTGGCGCGCGCGCTCGAACGACGCGCGCGCTATTGGCGCGCGCGCAATGAAAACGAACGCGCGCGCGGCGATGCAACACGCGCGGACGCGCTGCGCAAAGAGCTTGGGCTAGACATATAAAATGTTCAAAAAAATTCTCATCGCCAATCGCGGCGAGATCGCGGTACGCATCATGCGCGCGTGCCGCGAGTTGAATATCGCAACCGTCGCGGTGTATTCGGACGCAGACCGCGCGGCATTGCACACGCGCGTCGCGGATGAAGCGACGCATATTGGCGCGTCGCCGCCGCGCGAATCGTATTTGAATATTGAAAAAATTATTGACGCGGCGCGGGCAACAAACGCCGACGCGATTCATCCGGGGTACGGCTTTCTCGCCGAGAACGCCGAGTTCGCGCAAGCGGTGAATGACGCGGGGGTTGTGTTTATCGGACCGTCGCCGTTTTCGATTCGCGCGATGGGTGACAAAGCGCACGCGCGCGAACGAATGATCGCGAGCCGCGTTCCTGTGGCGCCGGGGTTTCAAGATGCGGACGATGACGCGTCGTTGGAAAATGCCGCGCGCGAAATCGGCTATCCGGTTTTGATCAAGGCGGCGGCGGGCGGCGGCGGCAAAGCGATGCGCGTGGTGAATGACGCGCGCGCTTTTTTGGAAGAGCTGAACGCGGCGCGGCGCGAGGCGTTGAACGCGTTCGGCGATGCGCGCGTCATTTTGGAAAAGTACGTGTCGAACGCGCGACACATCGAGTTTCAAATTCTCGCGGACAAATTCGGCAACACGATTCATTTGTTCGAGCGCGAGTGTTCGATTCAACGACGGCATCAGAAAATTATTGAAGAGACGCCGTCGCCCTTGCTCGATGAGGCATTGCGCGAAAAAATGGGGAACGCGGCAGTCGCCGCCGCGCGCGCGGTGAATTATGAAAACGCGGGAACGATTGAATTTATCGTTGACCCTGATACACGCGACTTTTATTTTTTGGAAATGAATACGCGGCTGCAGGTGGAACATCCGATTACGGAAATGACGACGGGGTTGGATTTGGCGCAGTGGCAGATACGGATTGCAAGTGGAGAAAAGTTATCAGTGAGCAGTGAGCAGTCATCAGTTTCGAGTCTCCAGTCTCCAGTCTCTATTTATCAACGCGGGCACGCGCTTGAATGCCGCGTGTACGCCGAAGACCCGTCGAATAACTTTTTGCCGTCAACGGGACGCGTGTTGGATTTGCAGTTGCCGAATATGCCGGGCGTTCGGGCGGATTCAGGAATTGCGACGGGTGACGAAATAAGCGCGTTCTATGACCCGCTGTTGGTGAAACTCGTCGCGCACGCGGAAACGCGCGATGCGGCGCTTGCGAAAATGCACAGCGCGCTGCGCGAATTTTGTTTGTTGGGTGTGACGACGAATGTGGAATTTTTGCAAGCGGTGTTGGCGCATCCGACGTTTCGCGCGGGGGACGCGACGACGCGGTTTTTGGAGGAGATTGGAGATTGGAGCTTGGAGACTGAAGATTGGAGATTGGAGCAGGCGTTGATGGCGGCGGCGTTGGTGGAGATGTTGGAAAAAAAGGTGGCGAGTGTGGAGGTTGCAGGTGAGAATGACCCATATAGTCCTTGGCGAACGAATGGGGCATTTCACGTGGGCGGAGAGTTGCCAACGGATGATGAACGGATAAACGGATAGCTCACGTTCATCCGTTCATCGGTTTTCCCAATCCGTTGGCAACATGCCAACAATAACTATGAAACTCGTCTATTCGCACAACGCGCAGACGCATACGCTCGATGTGACACGCGCGGGCGATGAATTTGAAATTACGGTTAATGGCGAACACGCGCGCGTCCAAGTGATTTCATTCGCGCCGCCGCGCCTCGCATTTTTGTATAATGGAAAAATCGTCACTGCGCGCGTGGCGAGCGACGGACAAAAACGTTGGATTCACATGGACGGCGCGACGCTTGTGTTGGAACGCGCCGAGCCGAACACCGCGCGCGCGCAAACGCACGGCGCGCGCGAAGGCACGGGTTCGGGCATTGTCATCGCGCCGATGCCGGGGCAGGTGCGCGCAGTGTTGGTCCAAGAAGGCGACGCGGTGACGGCGGGGCAACCGCTGGCGCTTTTGGAAGCGATGAAGATGGAATTAAAAGTAAGCGCGCCGCACGATGGTATTGTGTCGAAAATTTATGTGACGCAAGGGCAAAGCGTCGAGCGCGAACAAATTTTAACGGAGGTTACGAAACGTGGCGGGTAAATATTTCGAGGAACTCGAAGTGGGCATGAAATTCCAACATCAACAAGGGCGCACAGTGTCGGAGGCGGATAATTTATTGTTCTGCGGCATGACGCTGAACGCGCAGCCGCTGCATGTGAACGAAGATTTTTCGTCGCAAACGCAATTTGGCACGCGCATTATGAACGGTATTTTCACAATGGGTCTCGTCGTCGGTTTGACGGTGAACGATTTGACCGACAGCACCTTGGTGGCGAATCTCAGTTATGACCATGTTGTCCATCCGCGCCCGACTTTTCACGGCGATACGATTTACGTCGAGACCCAAGTGTTGGAAAAACGCGAATCGAAATCCAAACCGGACCGCGGCATTGTGCGTTTCAAGCATTGGGGCAAAAACCAACATGGTCAAGTCGTGGTGGAAGTAGAACGCAGCGCGTTGATTTTCAAAAAACCGGTTGGGGGATAAAGCAAAAAAGGGAAACAGGAAAACATGGAAACAGGGGAAACGCGCGCGCGGCGATGTATTTTGTATGTGCCGGGCAGTGATACGCGCAAAATGGAAAAGGCGGCGACGCTCGGCGCGGACTGCGTTTGTTTTGATTTGGAAGACGGAGTCGCGTGGAATCAAAAGGAAAACGCGCGTCCGCTCGTCGCGCGCGCGCTGCGCGAATTGAATTTTGGCGTGAGCGAAAAATTGGCGCGCATCAATGCCATTGGTTCGGGCATGGAGCGCGCGGATTTGGAAGCGGTTGTCCCCGCGCGCCCCGACGCGATTGTGATTCCAAAAGTGAGTGACGCAGAACAAATCAAATGGGTGAGCGAAACAATTCAAAGACTGGAGACTGGAGACTCGCCTATCGTGTTGATTGGGATGATTGAGAATGCGCGCGGTTTGATGAATGTGCGCGAAATCGCGAGCGCGGACGCGCGTTTGCAGGCGTTAATCTTTGGCGCGGAAGATTACGCGGCGGATGTAGGCGCGACACGCACGCGCGAGGGTTTGGAAGTGCTGTACGCGCGCAGCGCCATTGTCGCCGCGTGCGCGGCGTCCGGCATTCAAGCGATTGATTTGCTGTATTTGGATTTTCGCGACCCGGAAGGTTTGCGGACAGAGGCAACGCGCGGCGCGCAGCTCGGTTACGCGGGAATGCAAGCGATTCATCCGAATCAAGTAGAAATCGTGCAAGAGGCATTTACGCCAAGCGCAGACGCGATTGCGAACGCGCGGCGTATTGTGGAAGCGGCGCGCGAACATTTGAATGCAGGACACGGCGCATTCGCGTTGGACAATAAAATGGTGGACATGCCCATCATCAAAGCGGCAGAACGCGTGTTGGCGCGCGCGCGGCGGACAAACTCGCGTAAACTTGGCAATGAGACGTAGAGCGTCATTGCGTTGCGCGACCCAATCTTTCGCAGCGCCAATAAGCTGCATCGGACGCAAGCGCGAATCATAATAACGCTTTGCCGCAGAGCGAACCCGTTGTTTCTGGTGATTATCCGGATTTTCAGATCCTAAAAGTTTTCGAAAACTCTTGGGATCTGGAAATCCGCTGCGTTTTCGAGATGTGGGTAATCACCAGGTCGTTTGCATTGTAAATAGAATTGTATATAATTGCCTGCGATTGTTAAAAGCATCACGCTCATTAATCGCACGGCTGGTCGTCATCGCTTGCGACGCGCGCCAAGCCAATCGTAATTCCCCCACATTCGATATTTGATTGCGCACAATGCCGTGTGTCCTCGCTCGCGTCGCATGCGCGCGCGTAAAACAAAAACTGTCGTACGACTGACCCTGCAAAACATGGCGGCAATTCCTGTCGCCATTTCTTTGGGAGGATGAATGCGTTTGTTATGGAACAAATGGAGTCGGCTGGGTGCGGCGCTCAGCGCCTCCTTGGCGCTATTCGGCTTGGCGGGCTGCGCAGCGACTCCCCAAGATATTCTTTCGCCGTTTTCACCGGCGGCGCAGTTAACGGCGGATCTCTTTCATCTGGTCTTTTGGATTTCCGTCGTAATTTTTATTTTTGTCGAAGGGATGCTCATCTTTTTTGTGTTCCGCTATCAGCGGCGCAGAGCGGACGAATATCCCGAACAGAATCACGGTAACACTAAATTAGAAATCACCTGGACCGCGATTCCGGCATTGCTTTTGCTCGGCGTCTTTGGTCTCACGATCCATGTGATGGGTCAGGTGGGTCCGCAATTTCCGCCCGGGCAAGGAATCCCCATCCGCGTCGTTGGACATCAATGGTGGTGGGAAGTCCAATACAATGACGGCAAGGTGAAATACGCGACGGATATCCATATTCCCGCCGGCCAAGTGGTACACGTCGAGCTTAAATCGGATAACGTGATCCATAGTTTTTGGATTCCCAGTTTGATGGGCAAGACGGATGTGGTGCCCGGATACACCAATACGACCTGGCTTTATACGGACAAGGTGGGCAGCTACAGCGGACAGTGCGCTGAATTCTGCGGCGCGCAGCACGCCAATATGCTCTTTCGCGTAATCGTGCAGAGTCCCGCCGATTTTGAAGCATGGCTCAATAATGTTCAAACGCCCGCGGCAGAGCCAGCGCCCAACAGTGAAGCGGCGCGCGGCAAAGAAATCTTTTTGAATCCCAAGACTACATGCATCGGCTGTCATGCCATTCAAGGCACAACGGCGGTAGGCGTCACTGGGCCCGATTTGACGCATGTCGCTTCGCGCACCTGCATCGCCGGTTGTTTGCTCGAATTCGATCACGCTAATTTGGTCAAATGGCTGAGCAATCCTCAAGCGGTTAAACCAGGCACCATTATGAAAATTCCGCAGCTGACACCGGACGAAGTGAACGCGCTCGTCGCGTATTTGGAATCATTGAAATAATAGAAATGTTGCAGCAACAGATAGCGCGCGAACCGCTATCTGTTGTGTGTCGGGAAACGTCATTCAGGAGAAGGTATGGCAACCAATGTTCTCGCGCTGCCGCGTGCGTCGCAGCCAACAGGTCTAATGAGCTGGATTACGACGGTTGATCACAAACGCATCGGCATCTTGTACCTCATCACTGCGGTTATCTTTTTTATCGTCGGCGGCATTGAAGCGTTGATTATTCGCACGCAGCTCGCCGCCGCAAGCAATACGCTGGTCGGTCCGAATCTCTATAATGAGCTTTTCACCATGCACGGGACCACCATGATTTTCCTAGCCGTCATGCCCTTGAATAGCGGTTTTGGCAACTATTTGGTGCCGCTGATGATTGGCGCGCGCGATATGGCATTTCCGCGTTTGAACGCGCTGGGGTATTGGTTATTTCTATTCGGCGGATTGTTATTGTATTCAAGTTTTCTCGTCGGCGGCGCGCCGGATGCCGGTTGGTTTGGCTATGCGCCGTTAAGCGAGCGAGCGTACAGTCCGACGCATGGCGTTGATTTTTGGATTCTTTCGCTCCAACTCTTGGGCATTTCATCCATCGTCGGCAGTTTAAATTTCATTGTCACGATTATTAATATGCGCGCGCCGGGCATGACCATCAATCGCTTGCCGCTGTTGGTGTGGGGCACGCTCGTCACTTCGCTGCTCGTCATTTTCGCGCTGCCCAGCGTTTCCGTCGCGATGTTTCTCTTGTTATTCGATCGCGTTTTTTCGACATCCTTTTATTTGCCGAATAACGGCGGCGACCCCTTGTTGTGGCAGCATCTCTTTTGGTTTTTCGGACATCCCGAAGTGTATATCATGATCATGCCGCCATTCGGCATCATCTCTGAAATTCTAGCGACGAATTCGCGTAAACCTATTTTCGGTTACGCGGCAATGGCGTTCGCGTTCGCCGGCATCTCGTTTGTGAGTTTCACCGTGTGGGCGCACCACATGTTCGCGGTTGGCATGTCGCCCGCCGCCGACGCGGTTTTCGCGGGAATGAGTTTTGTCGTCGCAGTGCCGACCGGCATCAAGATTTTTAATTGGCTCGCCACCATTTGGCGCGGTTCGCTGCGCATCAACTCGGCATTCTTGTTTGCCGCCGGTTTTATCGGTCAATTTACGATCGGCGGTCTCAGCGGCGTAATTCTTGCCGCCGTCCCGGTGGATTGGCAAGTGACCGACACCTATTTCGTCATCGGACACTTTCATTACACGCTCTTTGCGGGCGCGGTTCTCGCGTTATTCGCTGGCACCTATTATTGGTTCCCCAAAATGACGGGCAGGTTCTTGAATGAAAGATTGGGACAGCTGCATTTCTGGTTCACGATGGTGGGCATGACGCTCGTATTTTTAATCATGCACTATGTGGGTGTGCTGGGGATGCCGCGCCGCATTTATACTTACGGCGCCGCGCAGGGCTGGGAAGTATGGAACTTTATCGAAACAATCGGCGCGTATCTCGTGGCGTTTGGCGTTCTGTTTTTCGTCATTAACATCATTACAAGTCTGCGCCACAAGGCGACCGCGACCAACGACCCGTGGGATGGTCAAACTTTGGAATGGGCGACCTCTTCGCCGCCGCCAGCATACAATTTTGCTTCGATGCTGCCGGTGAACAGCCCGCGCCCGTTGTGGGACGCGAAATACGGTCCGCATGGCGAATTCGCGTCCAATCCAAAAACGGTTGACCTGTCCGGCGGCGGTACAGCTACGGTGCATTTGCCGAGTCCGAGCATTTGGCCGCTCGTCTTGACAATTGGTTTATCCATCATCGCAATCGGCATCATTTTTGGTTTTGACGGCGGACCGCTCGCTTTGGATATTTCCGGTATGGGCATGGCGCTCCAGTCATTGCCAATCGGACTTGTAACTGGCATTGTCGTCTTTTTCATCGGTCTCATTGGATGGGTTTCTCAACCCGCCTCCTAAGGGGTGAAGCATGGCAGCAGTTGATAAATTGGAACAGGGCGCGCGCCGCGCGGATGAGCCACTCAAAGGCGTATTGATTCCAGAGCACGTAGAGACCTCCACCGGACTCGACCATCGCAAAATGGTCATGTGGGTCTTTATCGCCTCCGAATCTATTTTCTTTGCGGCGTTGATGGCGACTTATTTGGTCAATCGCGACAAAGTCTCGCTCGAAGAGGGGCCGGGACATCTCGACCTTGCCGTCGCTTCGTTCAACACCTTTATCCTGTTATTCAGCAGTCTGACAATGGTGTTGGCGCTGCAAGCGATCGAGCGCGCCAAAAAAGGGCGCATGATTTTCCTCTTGGTTGCGACCGCATTCTGGGGGCTTGTGTTTTTGGGCGGGCAAGCGTTCGAATATATAGAGCTCATTAACAATGGCATTACGTTCGACACGAATGTCTGGAGCTCGTCCTTTTTTGCCCTGACCGGCTTTCACGGAACGCATGTTTTGATCGGCATCATTTGGATTGTGATGTTGATTATTCGCGCGCTGCGCGGCGGCATCAGTGAACACAATCATCTTGCCGTCGAATTGGGCGGCTTGTACTGGCACTTTGTTGACCTCGTGTGGGTCGTGCTGTTTACCATTATTTATCTCATTTGAGTTCAAACAACCGCTTTCGGCTGCCAGCCAGCCCCAAGCGGTCAGGTTCAGTCAAAAATGGAACACGGACACGTAACGGCTTCCGCGCATACCGATCCCAGCGACTTGGTCGCCGAAGAAGCGCGCATTAAAAAAGCCAACCCCAATTACATCGGGGTTTTTGTGATACTGGGGATTTTGACCGCGATTGAAATCGGTCTGACTACGCTCTTTGAGAATACGATTGGACGCGTGCCAATCTTGTTGGCATTGACAGTAGCAAAAGCGCTGCTCGTCGTCCTGTACTATATGCACTTGAAATTTGACAGCAAATTGTACGCGGGTTTTTTTGGCATCGGCGTGTTTGTCTTTGCCCTGCCCTACGTGCTGTCAATGGTCGCGCTTTTGGCGCCGATACAACTCGTTCCGGTCCGCGAGGCGATGCCCGGCGCGCACGGTGGCGAAGCCGCCGCGCGCCCGACGCGCAATCCGAACGCGGGTCCGCCGTTGGCATTGAATATGGAAGCGGGCGATTATTTTTTCAAGCCGGACGCATTCGATTCCAATTCGGGACAAATCGTCCGCCTCACAATTAACAATAGCGGCAGCGTCGAACATAATTTTACTTTGTCGGGCGTCACCAAAGATAAATCCGCCGAACCGTGGAAAGACCCCAACATTGCCGCGGAAGTGGTCGCGCACGCGCTCGCGGGCTCGACGGGCAAAGGCAATTTTACAGCGCCGGCGCCGGGCGAATACGTCTTTTTCTGCAGCATTCCCGGACACGCTGAATTGGGCATGCACGGCACAGTAGTTATCAAGTAAAACGCGCGAACCGCCGCGCATGCAGCGCACGCGCGATACCGTACCCGCTGCGCGTTGAGCGCGTTATCGCTCGGCGCGCAATTTTTTTCTGAATGTGAATATTTATAATCCGCCCGCTGATTTTTGGTGGACCAACTGGGCTTTTGAGCCGGGCATTTGGTTCAGCATCCTCCTTTTGCACGGCGCCTATCTGCTAATCACGGGCCCGCTGCGCGCGAAATTTCCGGATAGTCAGCCCATTCGTTCATCGCACTTGATGTATTGGACGACGGGTATCTTGGCGCTCGTTCTCGCGCTCATTACGCCGCTCTCAACGCTGGCGGACCAATATCTTTTCAGCGCGCACATGCTTCAGCATGTGTTGTTGACCTTGATTGCGCCACCGCTAATGTTATTGGGTTTGCCCGGTTGGGTCTTTAATCCCTTGACTCGTTTTCCGACGCTGCTCCGCATTGCCCGCAAATTAACGCGCCCTTTTTGGGCGTTTTTGATTTTCAATTTTACGTTTGCCGTGTGGCATATTCCGGCGCTGTACGATTTGGCGTTGTACGCGGCGCCAGTTCATTTGTTGGAACATTTCACCATGACCTTTGCGGGATTCTTATTGTGGATGCCGATCCTCAGTCCGACGCCGCTTTTGCCGCGCGCGCCGCTGCCGTTGCAAGCGTTGTACATTTTTCTCGCCAGCGTGCTGAATACGGGCTTGGGCGCGCTCATTACCCTTGCGCCGCAGCCAATTTATTTATTTTACGATCAAGCGCCGCGCATTTGGGGCATCTCGGTTCTTGACGACCAAATGGTCGCCGGACTCATCATGTGGGTTGGCACGGCGCTCATCTTTTTGCTCGCGCTCACGATAATTTTTTTCTATTGGTTCGGCGCCAAAGGACCGATTCAAGGCGAACACGAATTTATTTGAGGCGCGGCGGTTTCACGCGATTTAGGAATTTTGTATGTCGCAACAATCATCAAGCGCCGACGGACGAACAAGTTGGCGCGGCATTCTCTCGAATTATTTTTTACTGACCAAGCCGTGGATTGTGGGGTTGCTGCTGATGACGACCCTGTGCAGCATGTTGATTGCCGCGCGCGGTCTGCCGCCGCTTTCGATTTTGTTTTTGACGCTGTTGGGCGGCGCCTGCGCGGCGGGCGGCGCGAACGCGGTGAATTCGTATGTGGACCGCGAAACCGACAAAGTCATGGGACGCACCGCGCGCCGTCCGCTGCCTAGTGGACGTATTGCGCCGCGCAACGCGTTGATTTTCGCGCTGACCCTTTGCGCGCTCTCGATAGTTATTTTGGGATTCGGCGTAAATTGGTTTGCCGCGACGCTTTCAACCATCGGCATTGTCTATTACGCCTATGCGTACACCGTGCTGCTAAAACGTTTGACGCCGCAAAATATCGTTATCGGCGGCGGCGCGGGCGCGATTCCGCCGCTCGTCGGATGGGTCGCCGTAACGAATGAATTGTCGGTCCTGCCGTTATATCTCTTTGCGATTATATTTTTATGGACGCCGCCGCACACGTGGGCGTTAATGTTGCTGGTCGAAAAAGATTATCGCAAAGCCGCGATTCCGATGCTACCCGTTGTATGGGGCGAAGTGGAAACACGGCGTCATATCATCCTCTATTCCATTCTGCTATTTATTGTCACATTGATGCCGTTTTTATTTCACGGTCTCGGCTGGCTTTATTTTATTGGCGCGCTGAGTTTGGGAGGTTATTTTTTGTGGTTGGCGACGCGCTTGTGGTTCGCGCGCGACGCCGGCAAACCCATCGCGCGGAAATTGTATTACTATTCCAACGGCTATCTCGCGCTGCTCTTTTTGCTCATGGTCATTGACGCGATTCTGCTGCCCGTCTAATTTTCCCGCGCGGACACGCAAAAAAAGCCGCGAGCGCGCTCGCGGCTTGCCAAATTACAACTCGCTGCTTTTTTGCTCTAGCGCGAATTCCTAGTTGGTCTAGGGTAAAAGCCCCTTTGGATTTCCGAAAACCCAAAGGGACTGTCGCCTAGAGCGAATTCCTGATTCGTTTGCGGGGCAAGACCTTTCGGGTTTTCGGAAACCCAAAAGGTCTATCCACAAATCAAAGTGGAATCGGCTCTAAATCAAATCGGAAACTGGTCTAGATCAAATATTTATTCCACACATCGTGCGCGCTGGCTTCGCCCAACATCACGACCGCGACAAAGCGCGGACGCCCCGGCGTGGACAGCAGTCTCATATTCGCCTCGTCCGGCATACGGTTGCCCTTGCGCCGATTGCACGGGCCGCACGCGGTCACGACATTTTCCCAACTTGTCGCGCCGCCGCGCGAGCGCGGCAATATATGGTCGAGCGTCAATTCATTGCGTCCGGGCTGCGTGCCACAGTACTGACATGTGTACAAGTCGCGCGCCAACACAGTGCGCCGCGAGAGCGGCAGGGGCAAACGACGCGGGATGGGGACAAACGAAACCAGCCGAATCACCAGCGGCACATCAAATTGCATGCGTTCCGCGCGGATTTTCGCTTCAGCGGCTTCGATTAATTCCGCTTTTTCTTTGAGCAGCAAGACGATCGCGCGTCTCACCGAAACGATATTCAACGGTTCGTACGAAGCGTTCAGAACCAGTACCCCATTCACCGCAATCACTCCTGCGGCGCTTGTATATTACGCCGCCTGCGCCAACTCCTCCGCCTCAAGAAACTTGACAATTTCGCCGCGCGCCTGTTTGTACGCTTTTAATAGTTGGTCGTCCGTCCCTTTATAGCCGGCAACATTCCGCTTCGCGCAAGCGGCGCAGCCCATCAACGCTTTGTAGCGGTCCGGATTGCAATCTAAACAACCACATTGTCGGATCATCATCAAGCAAAACGCCAAACTGTCGGGATGGTCTTCCGGCAATGTGGAGACACGTTTTGCAAGTTCTCGCCATTTGGGTTCGCGCAACCCGGCGAGCGCATACACGCTCTTGTGTGGAAAGAGAATCTCGGCGCGCATTTTTACTCCTTTACGAGCGTTCGACGAAAGCGCGGCGCTCGTGTCGAATGAAAATAATAGAGGACGCGTAAAACGCATCGCAATAAAATCGCTTTTGCGCCGGGCATTTATATTAAGCCAGATGCCATACGCAAAAAAAGGCGCTTTCCCAAACAACGTTGGTTAGGCGCCACAGTTCGAACCGAAGGAGTATTGCCCACACACGCTACATTGCGCGGCTCAAGGACCCGTACTGCTCCTTGCCGATTCAGACCGGACGCGTCGGGAATCGAACCCGATGAATCTACAAGCGCCTTTGCCGTCGCTTTCGATTCGACACCTATCACACGCCCCACACGATTTCTGATTTCAAAACAGCGCAAGCCGCGCCACAATCAAAAATCAACAAACATAAATCAAGTTTGGCAAGTGGTCGTACCCCCGATTCTGTTTCACTCCGTCATCTGTCTCGAAACATCGCTGCTTCGGCGTTGTGTATGCGATTCTTGCGAACCGAATCACTCTGCTGCGACAGGACCATTGCCTTGCGACAATAGCCCACCTGCCTTGCTCCCGATTGGACATTCACCTAGCCGTCGTCATCGCTGCCGACGCTGGTGGGCTTTTACCCCACCGTTTCGCCCCTGTCCTG
>JAJTXZ010000029.1 GCA_021463195.1 Anaerolineae bacterium | reverse complement strand
GCTTGGGCATGATTGCGCTCGCGCTGTGGCTCTTGCGATACGACATTGCGCGGCGCACCGTCAAACAGAGCGGACTCACGCGCTTTATCGCGTGGTGTTTGTTGCTCGGTTATGTGTGGCTCGGCATCGGCGGCATTCTCCGCATTCTCATGGCGGGCGCGTTTGCGGGTCCAATTTACGACGCGCTCTTGCATTCGGTCTTTGTCGGTTTCGTCTTTTCGATGATTTTCGGACACGCGCCAATTATTTTACCCGCCGTGCTAGCGCGTCACGTTCCCTATTCGCCGCTCATGTACGTTCCATTGATTTTGCTCAATCTTTCGCTCATCCTGCGCGTGACAGGCGATTTGTGGTTCGGCTTGTACGTGCGGCAATGGGGCGGAATGTTGAATGTGATTTCTATTTTGCTCTTTCTCTTTTTGATGGCGCGCGCGGTTCTCTCCACTTTGCGCGCCAAGAACGCGCCGCGCATGGCCGCATGACCTACACTTTGGCGCGCGCAAGACTACCCAAAATCATCTAAAAAATTATCTCATCGGGTCGTGATATATGTCTGCGAATATGTTATACGATATGCTGTATAACATATTCGCGCGCATCAAATCGCGCAATCGCACCGCACGTTCGACGACCGTTTGTTCAAAGAAGAAACAACCCGGTGAGCGATGCAATCAAGCAATCCTATAATTGCCCCCCTTAATGGTCCCACTTCCCTCAAGGACCACGCGTATCAACGCATCAAAGATGCAATTCTCAACTTGCAGCTAAAACCCGGCGCGCCACTCGTCGAAGCGGAACTCGCGGAACGGCTCGGTATCAGCAAAACCCCAGTGCGCGATGCCCTGCTCGAACTGCGTCGTGAAGGTCTCGTCACCAAAATCCCCTACTCTGGCACGTTCGTTTCGGAAATTACCGCTCAAGATATTCGTGAAATTATCCAAGTGCGCGCGGTGTTGGAAGGACTGGCGGCGCGGCTGGCGACATCCATCTTGAGCGAGTCCGATCTGGAATATCTCGAAAGTCTGATTGACCGCGAATTGGAAGCGATTGACGCGGGCAATATCGAACTTGCCACCCAACTCAACGGCAGATTTCACGAAATCATTCTCGCCCAAGTCGAGAATAAACGACTCGTCGCGTTAGCCGAAAATTTTGAAAATCAGCTGCAACGCTTTCGCATCCTTTCGAGTCATCTTAACGGGCGCCTGCGAAAATCCGCCGAAGAACATCGTCACGTCCTGGTCGCGCTGCGCGCGCGCGACGCGGACAACGCCGAAGCGTTATTTCGCAAACATTTACTTAGCGTGCTAGACGACCTTACGACCGAAGAGCTTCAAATCAATAAAAAGGAGACAGAATGAAAGACTTGCGCGATTTTATCGCTCTCGCCGAACGCGAGGGCGAGCTACAACGCATCAAGGCAGAGGTGGATTGGAATCTCGAACTCAGCCACGTTGCCAAAGTCAACGAGGAACGCGGCGGGCCCGCGTTGCTCTTTGAAAACGTCAAGGACTATACTTCGCCCGTGCTGACCAGCGTTTGCACCAGCACCGCGCGTCTCGCGCTCATCATGGGCATGCCCAAAGACACGCCGCTCGTCGAACTCATGCGCGAATGGGTGAAACGCACGCGCAAAATGATTCCGCCGGTATGGGTCGAAAACGCGCCGTGCAAAGAAAACATTCTGCTCGGCGACGATATTGACTTGAACAAATTCCCCGTGCCGTGGGTATATCCCAAAGATGGCGGCCGTTATTTCGGCACTGCCGTCTTTGTCATCACACGCGACCCCGAACGCGGTTGGATCAATCTCGGCACATACCGTTTGCAGATGCTCGGCAAAGACGTGCTCGGCACGCAATTCATCAAAGGCAAACACGCCGACCTCATGCACAAACAATACGCGGCAATGGGCAAACCGATGCCCGTCGTCGCCGTCGTCGGCGCCGATCCGCTCTTGTTCCTCATGGGCACCGCGCGCTTGCCCGCGTTTGAAGATGAATACGCGTTCGCAGGCGCCATCAAAGGCGAACCGATTGAAGTCATCAAAGCGCACACGAACGATTTGCCCGTTCCCGCTTCCGCCGAAATCGTCGTCGAAGGCGAAGTGGACCCCACCGAGACCATGCCCGAAGGGCCGTTCGGCGAATACACCGGTTACTATTCCGGCATCGGCACCACGCCGCGCCCGTTCATCAAAGTAAAGTGCATCACGCATCGCAACAATCCCATTTATTGGGGCACCACCGTCGGACGCGCCGTCACCGATACGCACATGACAATGGCGTTGACGTACGGCTCGACGCTGTGGCAAGAACTCGAAGCGATGCGCATCCCCGGCATCAAATCAGTCTACTGCCCGCCCGAAGGCGCAGGCCGTTTCCTCGCGATTATTTCGGTCAAGCAAATGTACCCCGGACATTCCGCGCAGATCGGCACCGCCGCGATTTCGACTGAAATGGGCGCGTACGGTTTAAAAACGGTCATTGTCGTGGACGACGATATTGACGCCTGGGACATTCCGCGCGTATTGTGGGCGCTCTCGTTCCGCTTTAATCCGTCGCGCGCCGAATTTCTCAAGCGCGGACGCTCGACACCGCTCGATCCGTCGCTGCCGATTAACGCGCGCGAAATCACCTCGCGCATTATTCTCGACGCGACGATTCCGTACGAATGGAAAGACAAACCAATTCCAATCGAACTCGACGAAAAGGTGAAACAACGCGTGTTGGCGCGATGGAGCGAATTCTTTCCCGAAACTGTCGCCGTCGCCGCCGCATCCAGCGAAGGCAATGGACACATGCCCGCCGCGCAATCCACCGCCGTATCGGAAGGCGCGCAATTTGAAATGTGACAAGTAGTAGGTAGCAGGTAGCAGGTTACTATCTGCTATCTGCTATCTGCTATCCGCCATAATCCAACATGCCAAAAATCTCCGGTTTCGTTTTTGATGTAGATGGCTGTGTCGCGCGCGGCAATCACGCGCTGCCCGGCGTGCCAGAGACGCTCGCCGCGCTGCGCGGACGCGGAATTCGCTGCGCGTTCTTGACAAATGAAAATCAGCGCACGCGCGCCCAAGTTGTCGAAAAACTGAATGGACTTGGAATCCCATGCGCGCAAGATGATGTGCTGACTTCGGCGACAGTCGCCGCGCACGTGACCAACACTTTGCACCCGAACAAAAAAGTTTTGGCGGTCGGCGCGGCGGGGTTGCTGGAAGCGCTCGATTTGGTTGGCGTCACACGCGTAGATTGGGAACATGCAGCCGAGGCGCAAGTCGTGGTCATGGGCAAAGACCCCGATTTCAATATGAAACGTCTCGATGCGGTTTGCCAAACGCTTTGGAACGGCGCGGATTTTATCGCGACGAATCTCGATGCCAAAGTGCCAAGTTCGAACGGGTTCATTCCCGCGACGGGTCCGATGATTAAAGCGGTGGCATACGCGACAGGCAAAGAGCCGCTCGTCACCGGCAAGCCATCGAAATGGGCAGGTGAAATGGCGTTAAAGGCATTGGGCCTCGCGCCCGAATATGGCGCGGTCGTCGGCGACACGCTGGAACAAGATATTCGCATGGGCAAGGACGCGGGCTTGTTTAGCATTCTTGTTCTCACCGGCGCGACGACCCAAGCGCAGGCGGACCACGCGCCCGAACATTTGAAACCGGATTTGGTGTTGGCAGATGTAAATCAACTGCCCGCCTGGCTGGAGCAATTGGAACAAATTCCCGCGTGACGCAAGAGTTGGAACCGCGAATCTACGCGCCCGAAATTCCGCCGTTTGGAATATCGCGCGGCGCGTAGATTCGTCAGCATGCCAAGCGCGATCAAGCTGCGCGATATTCTTAAAAGGAGAGAGCAATGTCCGAAAATAATGGCAGCAACCGTTTCCCCAGTCCATTCAACGTCCCAACCCCAGAGGGCGCCGAGGGCTGGCGAGACCTATATCCGTACTATTACGTATTCAGCGATGACCGCCGCGAGTTCGAGGACAATCGTTTCTGGTTCCAAGACGCGATGCATCATCCCGAACCCATCTACCCGTTCGACACTATTACTTGCGAAAGCTGGTGGGTCGCGCTGGGTGAAATGAATACGCGTGTCTTTATCGTGCCGCCTGCGCTCGGGATTGACCATCGCGTGCTGAATGGCTATCTTTATATCAGCGCGCTCCCCGTGCCGAATCCGGACGATATTCCCGGACGCGTCGCGCATTTCATGGAACGCGCGGGCTATTACTATCGCCACTGGGATGAACTGTACGCGCAGTGGCAAGCCAAAGCCGAAGAAGCCATCAACGAGCTCAAAGCGGTCCAAGTGCCAGACTTGCCCGAAATGGAGCCGATTGAGACCGTCACGCAAGGGCGCGGTTTGACCAGCGCGTTCGATTTGATTGTGGCGTACAACCGCGCGATTGAGAACATGCACAAGATGTGGCATTTGCATTTTGAATTTCTCAATCTCGGTTACGCCGCGTATCTCACCTTTTACGGTTTCTGCAAACAAGCGTTCCCCGGCATCTCGGACCAAACGATCGCCAAACTCGTCTCCGGCATTGACGTCATCCTTTTCCGCCCCGACGAAGAATTGAAACGCCTCGCGCACAAAGCGATTGAGCTCGGCGTCGCGGATGTATTCAAACAAACCGTGAATCCGACCGAAGTGGTTTCGACGATGAGCGCGTCCGAAGCGGGCGGGCAATGGCTGCAAGAATTGGATAAATCCAAAGATCCCTGGTTCTATTTTTCCACTGGCACCGGTTTCTATCACCTGCCGCGCAGCTGGGTGGACGACATGACCGTGCCGAATATCGCTATTCGCGGCTATATCGAAAAAATTCAAGAAGGCAAAAGCATCACGCGTCCGATGGAAGCGATTCAAAGCGAACGCGACCGTCTTGGCGCCGAATACGAAGCGCTCTTGCAAACCGACGAAGACAAAAAAGCGTTCCGCGAACAGCTCGGCTTGGCGCGCACCGTTTTCCCGTACGTCGAGAATCACAATTTCTATGTCGAACATTGGCATCACACCGTTTTCTGGAACAAGATGCGCGAGTTCGGCAAACTGTTCGTCAAGCACGGCTTTTTCAACGAAGTGGATGATTTATTTTTCCTCCACCGCTACGAAGTGCAATCCGCGTTGTATGATTTGATTGGCGCGTGGGGTTCCGGCGGCGAAACGCGCGGACCAAAATATTGGCCCTCGCGCATTGCCAAGCGCAAAGAAATTTTCGCGAATCTCAAAAAATGGTCGCCGCCGCCCGGTTTAGGCGAACCGCCAGATGTCGTGACTGAACCATTCACCATCATGCTGTGGGGCATCACTACCGAAAGCATTCAGAATTGGCTCAAACCCGCCGCGAACGCCGAGGACACGAAACAGCTCACCGGCTTTGCAGGTTCGCCCGGCGCCGTCGAAGGGCCCGCGCGCGTGATTACCGATGTCGAAGACCTCGCGCTGGTCGAGACGGGCGAAATTCTCATTTGCCCCATCACCACGCCAAGTTGGGCGCCAGTATTTACGCGCATTCAAGCCGTCGTCACGGATATTGGCGGCATGATGTCGCACGCGGCGATTGTGTGCCGCGAGTACGGCGTGCCAGCCGTCGTCGGCACCGGTTTCGGGACCAAGATTTTCAAGACCGGTCAACGCTTGCGCGTGGACGGCAATGCGGGAACTGTCCAAGTGGTTGAATAAAGTTAAATAACTGACACAGTACATCACGGATTAGAGCGAATTCCTGATTCGTTTGTGGGGCAAGACCTTTCGGGTTTTCGGAAACCCGAAAGGTCTACCCACAAATCAAAATGGAATCGGCTCTAGGACGCGGAAAAATCAAACTAGAGCGAATTCCTGTTTGGGCTAGGGTAAAAAACCCTTTGGGTTTCCGAAAACCCAAAGAGTCTGTCCCCTAAATCAAATCGGAAACTGGTCTAGACGCGGAATCGGCAAGCCAAAATCCGCGACCGAAATGCAAGTCTGTGATGTACCGTGATAGGTCTTGGCGAGAACCTGTCGAGTCTTGTATCCATGAACATCTCACCTTACATTCTCTGGTTCACTGAATGTGACCGCAGCAAACAAAATTCCGTAGGAGGCAAATGCGCGAATCTCGGCGAAATGCTGCAAGCGAACGTCCGCGTGCCGCCGGGTTTTGCCATCACCACCCTCGCGTATCGTCAATTCCTGGGCGTGCGCGGGCTGGGCGATGAAATCGCGCGCATGCTGGAAGAGTTGGATGTGGACGACATCGAAAGCGCCGAGCGGACGAGCCAAGAAATTCGTCAACTCATGGGCGCCACGCCGATTTCGCCTGCCATCGAAGACGCGATTTGCCGCGCCTACGAAGACTTGTGCGCCGAGTGTAATGTGCCCGATTTGCCCGTCGCGGTGCGTTCGAGCGCGACGGCTGAAGATTTGCCCGGCGCCTCATTCGCGGGTCAGCAAGAAACCACGCTGTGGGTGCGCTCGGCGTCTAGCGTGCTGGTCCGCACTACGCTTTGTTGGTCGTCGCTCTTTACTTCACGCGCGATCGCTTATCGCAAAGCGATGGGCTTTCCACACGAAAAGGTGCATATGAGCGTCGGCGTTCAAAAGATGGCAAACTCGCGCGCGGCGGGCGTTATGTTTACGCTCAACCCGATCAACGGCGACCGCTCCAAAATCGTGATTGATTCGAGTTGGGGCTTGGGCGAAAGCGTCGTCTCGGGTGTCGTCACACCGGACAATTATTTGGTGGACAAAGTGACGGAAGGAATTTTACAACGCACCCTTTCGCCTAAACTCATCGAATACATTCCCAACCATCATGCTGGCCAAGTCGAAATCGCGACGGTGCCGGAAGAACGCCAAAACGCCGCTTCGTTGACCGACGAAGAAATCGCCAACTTGACGATTCTGGCGAAATGCGTCGAGGGCTATTATCACGTGCCAATGGATATTGAATGGGGCATTGACCGCGACCTGCCGTTTCCTGAAAATGTGATGCTCTTGCAATGCCGCCCCGAAACGGTGTGGAGCAGCAAACCGCCAACGCGCGTGATTCAACAAAGCGGCACCGCGATTGATTTTGTGGTCGCGAATATCTTGAAAGGCGTGCGCGTAAAATAATCAGTCGGCAATAATCAGCCATTGGCGCGAGAGGACAGTGTGAGCGAAAAAAAAGAACGGCTCGTCATCGGCGTATCCGGCGCAAGCGGAGTGATTTACGCGATTCGTTTGCTCGAAGCGCTGCGCGAAGTCAAACATATCGAAACGCATCTTGTTATCAGCAATTCCGCCAAACAAACGGTTTTGTTAGAAACAGATTTTACCGTCGAACACGTCGAAACACTGGCGACGCGCGTCTATCGCTTTAACGATGTCGCCGCGGCGATTTCGTCCGGCTCGTTCAAAACGCGCGGCATGGTCGTCGTTCCCTGCTCGATGAAAACGCTCTCGTCCATCGCGCACTCATTCGGCGAAAATCTGCTCTCGCGCGCGGCGGATGTGACGCTCAAAGAACATCGTCGTTTGGTGTTGGTGCCGCGCGAAACGCCGCTGCATCTCGGCCATTTGCGTTTGCTCACCACCGTCGCCGAGCTCGGCGCGATTATCGTGCCGCCGATGCCCGCGTTTTATCATCGTCCGCAGACGCTGGACGACATTGTGAATCAAACGGTCAACCGCGTGCTGGACCTTTTGGAGATTGAATTGCCGCGCGATTTATTCAAACGGTGGACAGGGCCGCAGGCGCGCCAGACTGCGCGCGCGGATGGAACGCAACCGTCGCAAACCGCCGAACCTTTTAAAATCGCGCAAGATTAAAGATACTCGATGAGTCGCCTCACAGCCGAACTGGACGCGCCCACATTCCAAGTCTTGCGCGATGGCGCGCCTACGTTTATAGTAACCAATGGCGCGGATGGTCTTCCTCATACGGCGCTCACCTACGCGCTCGCGCCCGACGCCAAACGCATCCGCTTTTGCATTGACCTCGACACCGCAACCTACCATAATCTCAAACGCGATGCGCGCGCCGCGATGCAAATCATCGGCGCGGATAATCGCGTCTGTCTCGTCAAAGGTTCCACACGCGTTGCGCGCGCGCGGCTCCAAGCGAAACCGTCGCCCGCCGCGTTGTTTGAATTGCAAGTAAATCAAATCCATGATCAGGCATGGCGCGGCGTCACGGTCGCGCCACTCACGTATACCTGGAACGAATTAAACCGCCCGCTAATGCAAGCGATGGAACAAAGATTGTTTGCCGAAATGCGCGCGGACGAAAACATGCTTTCCAAAATGACCGTTTATTTTGTAAGACACGGCGAAGTAGAACATCATCAGAGCGATGTTGAACTTACCGCGCGCGGACGCGTCCAAGCGCACGCGGTCGGACAAGAACTCGCGACGCGCGCCGCGGCTTCCGACGCGGCGATTCATATCTTTTATTCACCCGTGCGTCGAGTGGTCGAAACCGCGCAGCTCTTGACGGAAACGCTGCGCGCGGCAATGCCAACCCACGCGGAACGCGTGCATACGCTACAGCCCGACGGCGCGCTCGAAAACGTGCGTTTTATTTCTGATTCCGCGCGTGGACTCGAAGAACCCTCGCTCTTGTATGCGGAATTGAATACGCCCGAATTTTTGAAAACCGTTTCGCCGGCGCGCGCGGAATTTTTTCGCGGCTTTTGGACGAGCGACGACCCGATGGGTTATTGGCTCACGCATGACAGCGATGGCGGCGCGGAAACGCCCGCAGACGTTTTGCGGCGACTGCAAACGCGGTTGCGCGAAATTTTTTCGTCGAACGCGACGGACGCGCTTTTTATTCTCGTCACTCATTCCGGCGCGATGCGCGTGTTGCTCGCCAGCGCGCTCGGCGCCGACCCCGGCGAACCCGACTTTTGCGAACTCATCGTTCTGCGCTCCGCGCCCGAATCAAATGTTGTATACTTGACCTATCGCGAACAAACGGTGCCCTATGCCCTATTTTGATTCCACCATCGAAACGCTGCCGCGCGCGCAACTCGCTGCTTTGCAGTTGCGAAAACTTCAGACTATGCTGACCGAATTATGGGGCAAGAACGCGTTTTACACGCGCAAATTTCAAGCGGCAGGTTTGCATCCGGACGCGCTGCGTTCACTCGACGACCTCGCTCAATTTCCCTTTACGCTAAAACGCGAGCTCATCCAAGACCAAAGCGAATGTCCGCCATTCGGCACAAACCTCACCTATCCGCTCAACCAGTATGTGCGCTTTCATCAAACTTCCGGCACCACGGGCGCGCCGCTGCGCGTGTTGGATACAGCGGAAGATTGGAATTGGTGGTCTACCTGTTGGAGCTATGTATTGAGCGGCGCAGGTTTGTGCGCCGATGACCGTTTGTTCGCCGCGTTTTCGTTTGGACCGTTCATCGGTTTTTGGGCGGCGGTGGAAGGCGCGCGCAAAATCGGCGCGATGATGATTCCCGGCGGCGGACGCGATTCATTGCAGCGGCTGGAACTCATGCGCGACGCGGGCGCGACGGCAATCTGCTGCACGCCAACGTACGCGCTGCGCTTGTTAGAAGTCGCGCGCGAAAATAATTTTGATATGAATTCGCTTCATATCCGCGCCACCGTTCACGCGGGCGAACCGGGCGCGAGCGTGCCGGAAACCAAAGCGCGCATCGAAGCGGGCTGGCACGCGAAATGTTTTGACCACGCGGGCGCGTCAGAAGTGGGCGCGCATTCGTTCAGCTGCGAAAGCCAAGCCGGCATTCATCTTATCGAAAGCGAATATATCGCCGAAGCGCTCGACCGCGAAACAGGCAAACCGGTCGCGCCCGGACAAGTGGGCGAACTTGTCATTACGAATTTAGGCAGATTGGGTTTTCCGATCATCCGCTATCGCACCGGCGATTTGGTGCGAATGAATATCGAGCCCTGCGCGTGCGGTCGCACCTTTGCGCGTTTCGAAGGCGGCGTGCTGGGACGCGCGGACGACATGACGACGGTGCGCGGCGTGAATGTGTATCCGATGGCGGTTGAAAAATTGATTGTGGATTTTCACCAAGTTGTCGAATATCGTATCACCGTTCAGCGCGTGCGCGAGATGGATGAGATGGACATTGAAGTGGAATTGACCGACGACGCCGACCGCGCGCTGCCAACCGCCATCGCGCAAAATATTTATCACGCGCTTTCTTTTCGCCCGAACGTGCGCGTCGTAGAACACGGAACGCTACCGCGCTTTGAACTCAAGGCAAAACGGTTTTTTGTAAAGAAATGAGTGGGAATTGGGAATTGGGAATTCGTAATTCGCGCGTGCATCTCTTACACTATTATTCCACTATCGCACTATCGCACTATCCCACTATCCCACTATCCCACCATCGCACTGATTCGCAAATCGAAAATCATAAATCGAAAATCATAAATCAAAAATAAGACATGCTCCGTCTCCCTCCTTTTGAATATCACGCGCCGCGCTCGATTGAGCAAGCGGTGAACTTGTACGCGCAATTTGGCGGCGCCGCGATGTTTGCCGCGGGCGGCACCGATTTGTATCCGAACATGAAACGGCGACAGTTTACGCCGCAAGCGCTGATTGGTTTGAACGGGATTGATGAATTACGCGGCATCGTCCAAGACAACGGCATCACGATTCGCGCAGGCACGACGCTCTCCCAAGTCGCCAGTCATCCGATTCTCCAGTCTCAATACTCCGCGCTCGCCACCGCCGCCAATCTGGTTTCGACGCCGCAGCTGCGCGCGATGGGTACGCTCGGCGGCAATCTTTGTCTCGACACGCGCTGCAATTATTACAATCAAGAATTTTCGTGGCGGCAGGCGTTGGGTTTTTGCATGAAAAAGGATGGCGAAATTTGCATGGTCGCGCCGGGGTCATCGCGCTGTTGGGCGGTTTCGTCCACCGATTGCGCGCCCGTCGTGGTCGCGCTGGATGGACGCGTGCGGCTCGTCGGCCCGCGCGGCGAACGCGTGATCGCGGCGAGCGATTTGTATCGCGACGACGGCATCCTCTATCTCGGCAAAGAACGCGATGAACTCGTCACCGAAATCCTTTTGCCGCCCGCCGATGGGACAAAATCCGTTTATCTCAAATTGCGCCGCCGCGATTCATTTGATTTTCCGATTCTCGGCGTCGCCGCCGCGCTCCGTTTCGCGTCGAACGGCGAAATCGCAAACGCGCGCATTGTATTAGGCGGCGTCGGTTCGCGTCCATTAGAATGTGTCGAATCGGCGCGTTTATTGATGGGACAAAAATTAACGCGCGAACTCATTGGCGCGGCGGCGGAAGCGGCATGGAAACCGGCGCGCCCGTTGGACAATACGGACAGCACACACAGCTATCGCAAAAAAATGACGCGCGTGTATGTGGCGCGCGCGTTGGAAGCATTGAGCGAGAAATGAAACAAGTTTTACATTTGCGCGTGAATGGTCAGGCGCACGAATTGTATGTCGAGCCGCACAAGACGCTCCTCGAAGTGTTACGCGAAGAGTTGGATTTGACCGGCACAAAACATGGCTGCGATTTGGGCGAGTGCGGCGCGTGCACTGTTTTGGTTGACGGGACGCCAATCCTCGCGTGTCTTGCGTTGCCAATTGAATTGCAAGAGCGCGAAATCACAACCGTCGAAGGTTTAGCGCACGGCGCGGAATTGCATCCGCTGCAGCGCGCGTTCGCGGAATTAAACGCGGCGCAGTGCGGCTATTGCACATCGGGCATGATGTTGAGCGCGAAAGCGCTGCTCGACCGCGAAACAAATCCGACGCGCGAAAAAATCCGCGACGCGCTCGCGGGCAATTTGTGTCGCTGCACGGGCTATGAAAAAATTTTGGAAGCGGTTGAGGTAGCAGGGAGAGAGGTAGCAGGTAGAAAGTAGACAGGTAGACAAGCAATCTCTGTTCCCCTGTTTCCCTCTTTACCTATCTACCCATTTGGTTCCATGACTCACGTAATCGGCACTCCTCTCGCAAAGATTGACAGCTGGGACAAAGTGATCGGCGCGGCGAAATACGCGGACGATATGAGTTTGCCGCGCATGCTGCACGCGCGTATTTTACGCAGCACAATACCGCACGCGCGCATCGTAAACATTGACACGCTCGACGCGGAGGAATTGCCCGGCGTCGTCGCGGTGATTACCGGACGCGATGTGCCAATCGAGTATGGCATTTTGCCGAGCAGCCAGGACGAACAAGCGCTGTGCGTGGACAAGGTGCGTTTTGTCGGCGACGCGGTGGCGGCGGTGGCGGCGTTAGATCCTGAAACCGCCGAACGCGCGCTGCAACTCATTCACGTCGAGTATGAACCGTTGACGCCGGTTGTGACGATGAACGAAGCGCTCGACGAAACGCGCGACGCGATTCATTCCAGCGCACACGCCGACCATCACAACATTCACAAAATGGTGGCGTTGGAATTTGGCGATTTGGACGCGGGGTTTGCGGAAGCGGATTATATTCTTGAAGAGAATTATTTTTATCAAGGCAACACGCATCTCGCGCTCGAAAATCATTCCGCGCTCGCGTCGTTTTCGCCCGACGGACATTTGACGCTGTGGAGTTCGACGCAAACGCCGCATTACGTGCATCGCGCGTTGGCGAAAACGTTGGAGTTGCCCGCGAGTCGCATTCGCGTCGTCGCGGCGGCGATTGGCGGCGGCTTTGGCGGCAAGACCGATCCGTTCTCGCACGAAATCGTCGCGTGCAAATTGGCGATGCTCACCGGACGCCCGGTGAAAATCACGCTCACGCGTCAAGAAGTTTTTTATTGTCATCGCGGACGGCATCCCGTTTTGATGTGGGTGAAAATGGGCGTGCGGAATGACGGCGAACCGACCGCGCTGCATTTTCGCACGATGCTCGACGGCGGCGCGTATGGTTCGTATGGCGTCGCGTCAACGTATTACACCGGCGCGCTGCAAACGGTGACGTACAAAATTCCCGCGTACAAATTTGAAGGGATGCGCGTATTCACCAACAAACCGCCGTGCGGACCAAAACGCGGACACGGCACGCCGCAGCCGCGTTTCGCGCTCGAAATTCATCTCGACAAAATCGCGCGCCATCTCGGTCTCGACCCCGCTGAATATCGCAAACGCTTTATCGTTGACGACAAAACAAAAACCGTAAACCATCTCACGATAACGACATGCGGCTTGAGAGAGTGCATTGATAAGGTTGTTGACGCATCAGACTTTCATAATCGAATCTCCAATCTCCAGTCTCCAATCTCCAGTCTCAAAACCGGTCTCGGTCTCGCCTGCGGTTCCTATCTCTCTGGCGCGGGGCTGCCGATTTATTGGAATCAGATGCCTCATTCGGGCGTGATTGTTAAAGTGGATCGCGGCGGCGGCGTCGCGGTGTTTTGCGGTTCCACCGATATTGGGCAAGGTTCGACTTCGCTGCTCGCGTATATCGCGGCGGAGGAATTTGGAATTGATGTGCGCGATGTGCGCGTGATTACGGCGGACACCGATTTGACGCCGGTGGATTTGGGCAGCTATTCGAGCCGCGTGACAGTTATGACGGGCAACGCGTGCATCAGCGCGATTCGTCCGCTCAAACAAAAAATTCTCGATACAGCGGCGGAAAAATTGCTCGTGCCTGCCGAGAGTTTGAGTTTTCGTGACGGCGAAATTATTTGCGAAGACGACGACGCGCGGCGTTTGAAATGGACCGATGCGATTGCGCTCGCGGAAGCGAAACATGGCACATTGAGCGGCACGGGCAGTTACAAGCCGCCGAAACGCGCGGGTCCTTACAAGGGTTCGGGCGTTGGCGTTTCGCCGAGTTACAGTTACGCCGCGTGCGTGGCACAAGTGAGCGTGGACACGGAAACGGGTCAAGTGCGCGTGGAAAAAATTTGGCTCGCGCATGACGGCGGACGCGCGCTAAATCCATTGCTTGTTGAAGGGCAAGTCGAAGGCAGTGTCTACATGGGCGTCGGTGAAGCGTTGATGGAAGAAATGACGTATCGCGGCGGTCTGCACAAGGCGCCGTCGCTGTTGGATTATAAATCGTTGACGATGAACGACATGCCGCCCGTCGAAACATTCCTCGTCGAAACGAATGACCCCGAAGGTCCGTTCGGCGCCAAGGAAGCGGGCCAAGGACCGCTGCTTCCCGTGCCGCCCGCGATCGCGAATGCGATATACGATGCGATTGGCGTGCGGATTGACGAAACGCCGATAACGCCCGACAAAATTTTAAAAGCGTTAGAGGAAAAAGAAAAAGGACGCGCCGCGCGCGTGGGTCCGAAAAATTTTCCCAACGCGCCGTATCCCGAACCGCTTCACGTCGAGCCGCCGGAGGACGCGCCGCGTTTGGAACGAAAAAAGGGGTGAGGAAGGAACTTGAGGCGCAACAACATTCCGTCGAGCAGCGTGCCGTCTTTTCTTTGTGGATTGGGCGGCGATAGAGCAGATTGTCGCGGTATAAATTGCGAGGTGAGGCAGGATAGACCGCAGAATTGCGGTCTTTGCTATTGGGGATTATACGGCAGGATTGCGGCATAATCTCTAGTTAGCCCGTCCTTTGCATGTTATCAATGAATTACAAATTAGTAATTCGCCAACAGGATAATGAACTAATGACTTCAAAGTTACATATCAAAGCAGTACTGCAAGCGTTGTTTGTAACTTTTCTATGGTCTACATCTTGGGTGCTTGTTAAGGTCGGATTAAAAGCCAGCCTACCTGCCATTACTTTCGCAGGCTTGCGTTATTTCATTGCCTTTCTTTGCTTGATTCCATTTATTCTAATCAACCCAACTCACCGAAATGTATTACGCACTTTTTCTCGTGTTACTTGGATTCAACTTGCTTTGCTTGGATTTGTGTTTTACACCTTGACGCAGGGGGCGCAGTTTCTCAGTCTTTCTTTCTTGCCTGCCGCTACTTTGAGTTTACTGCTCAATTTTTCACCGATTTTTGTCGCATTGTCAAGCAGTTTTCTTAAGGACGAACCACCTTCAATAACTCAATGGGGCGGCATCCTCTTGTCGGTGATAGGCGCAATTATTTACTTCCTTCCGCTGAATATACCCACAGGACAAATTCTCGGTTTAATAATTGCGCTTATCGGCGTTTTGGCAAATTCAGGGTCATCTTTATTGGGAAGACGAGTCAATCATCAAAGTGGTTTATCACCTATTCTTGTTACGACTGTAAGTATGGGTATTGGTGGTTTACTTTTATTAATTATCGGAGCAATGACTCAAGGCTTTGGCAATCTTAGCCTTGCGCAATGGCTAATCATAGGCTGGCTTGCGATTGTCAATACAGCAGTCGCATTTACATTATGGAACAACACCTTGAAAACACTCACCGCTGTTGAGTCGAGTATTATAAATAGTACGATGTTGCCACAAATTGCAATACTGGCATGGTTGTTTTTAGACGAGCCGTTAAACATCAAACAAATATTTGGTATAGTTCTTGTTGGAGTTGGCACGTTGATTGTGCAACTATGGAGAAATTCACCTAATCCAAACAAAGCGGGCTAACAAAGCGTGCACTGGACGGGTGGGGAGTCTGCCGTTTTATAAGCAGTTTTCTGGCTTCGGCAGTTTTCTCATCCCGAGCATTGTCCACGCCCACCCACCCGCCAGTAACGCAAACCGTTGGCACGCCCCTTGCACAATAAGGCAGAAAATCAGGACCACGGGAGAATGAATGATGAACGATAAATCACTTTGCAGAATTGGCGTTTTTTACGACGGTTCATATTTTTCTTATGCACAAGCACATTTTTATTATGATCGAAAATTAGGATGGATGGTATTTCCTCCATTTCACATAATGATTGAGAATTTTTTGCGCGAGAAAGAGCAGGGCTATTCCAATTACCGAGTAGTTTATGCGGGATGGTTTCAAGGCTTATTTCATTCAAATCAATCATCTGATCAACAACGGCGACTTGACCGAAATCGTCACATAGATTTAATGCACGCTGGAATTGACCCAAAATATGTTCCCATGTCACAGGCGCAAGGTGAAAAAGGCGTTGATATTTCATTAGCGTTAGACGCTTTGCAAGTTGGACTAGACGATAAAATTGATATAGCAGTGTTGGTGACGGGCGATGGCGATTTTGTGCCTTTAGCAAGGGCATTAATGAAAAATGGCGTAAGAGTCGCCACAGTCTATTTTGAGTATGAGACAGAAAAGGATAAAGCCTTTGCAAACGAAAGGCTTTTGAGTGTCAGCAATTATGTTTTGAATGTGAATGAGTTGGAAAAAGACCGAAAGAATCAAAGCATGTTTCGTGGGTTGTTCCGTCAGCCAGAAAAAGACCACGAGCCAACCAAAGAAGCGGTCTTGCACCCATAAAGGCAAGCCAACAAAGCGTGCACTGGACGGTGGGGATTCTGCGGCATTTTTTGCGAACAACGTTCGCCGCATTTTCCACGCCCGAACAGAATCCCGCTCTCGGAGTTTTGTCCACGCCCGCCCGCCAACCAGTAACGCTCACCGTTAGCCACCTCCTTGCAAAATAAGGCCTGTTTTATGCTACACTTGCCGTAGGATATATGCAATGACTATTCAGAGTAGCGTTCAAATCGGTGATGTTATTCGTAACGCCGTTGTATTCAATGTCAAAAACTGGCTAGGTGGCGCAATGAATTCAGATTCTTTAATTCAATCGGTTCAAGATTTTTTCACGATTTTAGAAGAACGCAAGATTGATTACGTTCTTGTCGGGGGAATTGCCATCCTTCATTATGTAGAAGGAAGAAATACTCAAGATTTAGACTTGCTCATGGCAATTTCATCTTTGGACAAACTGCCCGAACTCAAAATTACAAATCAAGATATGTATTTCGCCCGCGCAAATTATGGCGAGTTACAAATTGACCTTTTATTCACGCAAAATCCGCTATTCAAAAAAGTTCATAAAGAGTATTCAAAGGTTCAAAAATTTCTGGATAGAAATATTCCTTTGGCGACGGTTGAAGGTTTATTGCTGTTAAAGCTGTATGCGCTGCCTTCTTTATATCGGCAAGGTAATTTTGCAAGAGTGGGCATCTACGAAAATGATATTGCTACCTTGCTCCATTATTATCAGCCAGATATGGTTGTGTTACTCGATGAAATTTCAAAATATATAAATGAAACAGACTTTGAAGAAATCAAGGGCGTTGTATCTGATATTCAAAAGCGCATCAAGCGTTTCAAAAATGAGTCTCGCTAAACAGGCAGGTGGCTAACAAAGCGCGCGCCCAACGCTGAGGATTCTGGCGCGATTCCAAGCCTTTTTCTACGCCTCGGCATTTTTCTGGCTGGACGGCTTCGCCGTCCTCGCCCCACCGCAGCTAACGCTCGCCGTTGGGTGGACTGAACGCAATCTCCATCCATCGAAAGGAGCATGAAATGTCGAAGGTTATCGCAATTATGTCCATGTCACTCGACGGCTATGTCGCTGACCTCAACGATGGCGTGGCCAAAGTGTTCGATTGGTACTTTAACTCGGGGGACATCGAATTCCACGGCGGAGGGTCGGACCCCATGACTTTCAAGGTGTCTGGGCCAAGTGTCGAACACCTTCGCGGTCTCTGGTCTGAACTTGGCGCCGTGCTCACCGGTCGCCGCACTTTCGAGAAAGCCCAAGGCTGGGGCGGAAATCACGCGTGGGGACCGGCATTCGTCCTTACACACCAGGTCCCCGCTGGATGGCCGCGACCCAATTCGACTGTCCATTTCGTGACTGACGGTATCGAAAGCGCCGTGAACCAAGCCAAAGCCGCCGCCGCAGAAAAATCCGTGGGCGTCCATGGCGCTGACACCATCCAGCAGCTCCTGAATGCTGGCCTCCTCGACGAAATTTCGGTCGACATCGCGGCGGTTTTTCTTGGCTCAGGAGTTCGACTCTTTGACCACTTCGCCGGCACACCAGTGGTCCTCGGCAACCCCACGGTGTTCCCGGGGGTCGGCGTTACGCACTTGCGCTACCCAATACGCAAGGCATAGTAAGCGTGAGTGTGCAATCAATATCTCCCGCAAGTAACGCCAACCGTTACGTTTGAAAAATCCGCGTTCTATATGAGATGTAAAACACAGTGACAGCCAAGATTACCGGGCGCGTTGTTACGGGACTCGGGCAAGGCGCGCAACTTACGCAGCTCGAATGGGCGCGCGCGCAATTTGTTGACAAGCTCGGCATTGACCCCTTTCCCGGCACGCTCAATGTGATGGTTGACGCGTCCGACGCGAGCGCATGGGAACAGTGGAAAACCGCGCCGGGTGTCGAGATTGTTCCGCCGAACGCGGATTGGTGCAGCGCGCGCGCGTATCCGATTCGCGTCGCGGGGCGCGTGAACGGCGCGATTATTTTTCCTGAAGTGGCAGGATATTCGCCAACCCAAATCGAAATTATCGCGAATGTTTCATTGCGCGAAACCTTGCAGTTGAACGACGGCGACGCGCTCGCGCTTGAATTGGCGATGGACGAAAACGCGAACGCGCGCGAGAACGCGGATGCGCGCAGTAACGCGAACGCGCGCATTAACGCGCAAGCATATTTGCGCGCGCATAATGTAATGACGCTTGCGACGCACGGACCGGAAGGATTGTGGGCGGCGGCGGTTTTTTACGTACACGAAAATTTTGATTTGTATTTTCTCTCGTCGCCCTCCACGCGTCACAGTTTGAACCTTGCGGCGAACCCGCGCGTGGCGGTGACGATTCAAGAAGATTACGACGATTGGCGCGCCATCAAAGGAATTCAGCTGGAAGGCAACGTGACGCGCTTGGAAGGTTTGGAGCAAGCGCGCGCGATCTTGTTGTACGGCAAAAAATTTTCCATCGTCGGAAATATCGCGCGCGCGCCCGCCAAAATCGCGCGCGCATTCAGCCGCGTCGCGTGGTATCGTCTCACGCCGACGCGCGTTTATTTTGTTGACAATTCGCAAGGGTTCGGACATCGCGATGAAATTGCGCTAGGGACCTGACACAGTTCATCATAGATTTGGACACAGATGCCACAGATAGCACAGATTCTTGCGATAAAGGTCATCGCTTGTATTATCTGTGAAAATCTGCGAAATCTGTGTCCCAAAAATAAATCGGTAATGTAATATGTCAGCTCTTGACAACGAAAATATGTGGCAGTCCGATTATGAAACGATGGAGCGCGGCGCGCTGGAACAATTACAGCTGACGCGTTTGCGCGAGACGATTCAACGTATCGCCGAAAACAATCCCGCGTATTGGGGAAAAATCGGCAGTCCGCGCGCCGAGACGTTTCGCTCGCTGGACGATGTGACGCAGCTTCCATTGCTCACCAAAAACGATTTGCGCGCGGGCTATCCGTTTGGCTATGCGTGCGCGCCGCAAAAAGAATTCGCGCGCGTGCAGATGAGTTCGGGGACGACGGGCAAGCCGGTGCTGAATCCGTACACGCGCGCGGACATTTTGCAATGGGCAGAGTGCATGGCGCGCTGTTTGGTCACGGCGGGCGTCACGCGCGAGGATGTGATTCAAGTTACGCCGTCGTTCGGTTTGCCGAACGGCGGTTTCGGTTTTCATTATGGCGCGGAAGCGTTGGGCGCGTTTTACATTCCCACCGGGCCCGGACGCACGCTGTTGCAATTACAGTTGATGCGCGATTTGAACACGACGGTTATCACCGCGATTGCGACGTATCCTTTGCGTTTGATGGAAGCCGCGCGCGAAGAGAATTTTGATTTTCGCCAAACGAAATTGCGCGTCGGAATTTTTGGCTCGGAGATTTGGAGCGATGAATTGCGCGCGCGCATCGGGCGCGAGATGGGCATCGAAACGTTTGATATTATCGGCATGACGGAAACGGGCGGCGTCGGCATGGGGATTGACTGCATGGCGCATGACGGCAATCATGTTTGGCAAGACCACTATCTCGTCGAAATTGTGAATCCGCAAAATGGCGAATTGCTGCCGGATGGGCAAGCGGGCGAATTGGTGGTAACGACGTTGACGCGCCACGCGCTGCCGCTCATTCGTTTTCGCACCGGCGATGTGACGCGCGTGATTTCGCGCGAACGCTGCGACTGCGGGCGTACGCATCTGCGGCTTGCGCGTTTCACCGGACGCTGCGATGACATGATTATTTTCAAAGGCGTCAATTTTTATCCGAGTCAAATTGAACAGTTGTTGTTGCGTCACGAAGGCGTCGCGCACGATTATTGCATCACGCTCGCTTATGATACGCACGGCAACGAGACGCTCGAACTCGTCGTCGAGCAAACAAATTTTCTCGGCGAAGTAGAACGCGAACGCATCGCGCGCGAAATCTTGGATTTTGTCGGATTGACGGTGACGCCGAAATATGTCGCGGCAGGAACGTTGGCGCGTCCCGTTGGCAAAGCGGTGCGCGTGATTGATAAACGCAAATAGATTCTTTTTTGGACGCGGATAAACGCGGATGAACGCGGATAAAACAAAAAACAGTTTAGAAATCCGCGTCCAAAAAGGAAATTGGGTCAAGACTGAACATATCGCATGGAGGAATGAATGACGACGAACGTTGTAATGCCCCAACTGGGCGAAAGTGTAATCGAAGGCACCGTTGGTAAATGGCTCAAACAGGTTGGCGATGACGTGAAACTGTACGAACCCATCATCGAAGTCATCACCGACAAAGTGACGACCGAAATTCCCGCGCCCGCGTCAGGCACGCTGCTGCAAATTCTCGTTGGCGAAGGAACGACGGTGAACGCGGGAACGGTTGTGGGAGTGATTGGGGAAAGCCAGACGGCAGACGGCAGTCAACAGGCGACAGTAGCAAGTAATCAGTCTCCAGTCTCCAGTCTCCAATCTCCAGTCTCGAATCTCGAATCTCCCTCCTCTCGCAATCGCCTCACCCCCGTCGTCGCGCGCATGATGGCGGAACACAATATCAGCAGCGCGGAACTCGCGGCGATTCAAGGCACGGGCGAAGGCGGACGCGTCAGCAAAAAAGACTTGGATGCTTTTTTGAAACGACGCGCGCCCATCGCCGCGCCGGAAAAAATTCAAACGCAAGCGCCGCGCCAAGCGGAAACAGTCGCCGCGCCCGCGCGCACAATCGTTCCGCCTGTGACGGATGGCGAATCAGAAATCGTGCCGTTGACGACAATGCGCCGCGCGATTGCGGAACACATGACGCGTTCGAAACAAACGATTCCGCACGTGACCTCGATTCACGAAGCGGACATGACGCGCGTCCTCGCGCACATGCGCGCGCAGCAAGCGGAATTTTCAAAACAGGGCGTCAAACTCACCTACACCGCGTATTTCGCGCAGGCAGCCATCGCGGCGATTCAAGCGACCCCATTCGTCAACGCGCGTTATACGGAACAAGGCATTGTGATGCAGCGCGCGGTGAATCTCGGCATCGCGGTCGCGCTGGAAGATGGCTTGATTGTGCCGGTCATCAAAAACGCCGAAGAAAAAAGTTTGCTCGCGCTCGCGCGCGGGGTGAACGATTTGGCGGCGCGGGCGCGCGCGAAAAAACTCGCGCCCGAAGAAGTGCAAGGCGCGACGTTCACCATCACCAACTATGGCATTTTCGGTTCGCTCTTTGGCACGCCGATCATTCCGTTCGGCACGACGGCGATTCTCGGCGTCGGCGCGATTCAAAAGCGCGTCATTGTCGTTGACGACGCAATCGCGATTCGTCCGATGGTGTATCTCGGTCTCACCTTTGATCATCGCTTGCTCGACGCGTCGGCGGGTGACCAATTCATGCAACGTTTTACCGATTTTCTGGAAACGTATGCGTGAGAGAAGATTACGTTGCTGGATGCTCACAGTTTGTTCGCCTGTCCCAAGCCATGCTCAAGCGCCATCAACATCAACTTGGCGCGGTCGGTGGCGTGGAGTTTGAGCAGCACATTCGAAATGTAATTGCTCACCGTCTTGCTGCTGAGGTTCAACGTCGTCGCAATTTCGGCGTTCGTTTTGCCCTGCGCGATGAGTTCCAAAATTTCGCGTTCGCGCGCGGTGAGTTCGTCAAAGCTTTCCTTGGGCGCATTCGGCTGCGGCGCATTGAGATAGCCCAGCACTTTTTGCGCGATGCCGGGGCTAAAGATGGCGCCGCCGTTTGCGACCGTGCGAATCGCCCGCAGCAATTCATCTTGTTCCGTATTCTTGAGCAGATACCCGCTCGCGCCGGCGCGAATCACTGGGAACACTAACGTGTCATCATCAAAGACGGTGAGGACTAAAATGCGGATGTGCGGACTGGTGCGATGGATGCGGCGCGTCGCTTCGATGCCGTTGATGCCCGGCATTCGCACATCCATCAAAATCACGTCCGGTTGCAGCGACGCCGCCAACTCGACGACTTCTGCGCCATCGCGCGCTTCGCCGATGACTTGCATGTCTTGATGTTCCGCCAGCATCGTTTGCAAGCCGCTGCGCGTGATGGTCTGGTCATCGGCAATGAGAATACGGATACAGTCCATAAAATTCACTCCACTTTCAGGATGCATGGGATCCGCGCAAAAACGGCAGTTCCGCCGCCGCGATTTTGCAGAATGTGACAAGCGCCTCCGACTTCGGCAGCGCGCGCCCGCATCGAAAGCAGTCCCAAGCCGCGCGTTTCGTTGGCGGTGAATCCGCGTCCATCATCCACAATATCAAATTCCAACCACTGCACGTGCGTCGCCAAATCCGCCGCGGACAAGCGCAAGCGAATCGTACACGTCTTGGCGTTCGCATGTTTGTCCACGTTCGTAAGCGCTTCCAGCACGATGTAATACGCCGCCGTTTCAATTTCGGCGGGCAAACGCGGCAAACTTGTCGGCGCGTCGAATAATACTCTAAAAGTGGAATAGCTGTCTGCGTGTTCCCGCAGCGCGCCGCTCAACCCCAGCACATCTAATTCGGGGGGATAGAGTTGATGCGCCAGTCCGCGCACTTGTGTTGTAAGCGCAATGACGCGCCGCTTGAGGTCCGCGAGAAATTCAATCGAAAGCAGCGCGGCAGAATCCGGGACTTTGGGCGTCGCATTTTCGATTTGGCGAGTCAAGCCGACGAGTTGATGTCCCACGCCGTCGTGCAAATCACTCGCCAGCTGCCGCCGCGCCTCGCCGCGTTCGGTCACAATCCGCAGCCGCGCTTGTTCCAAATCACTCGTCAACACTGCCGTGCGCGCGGCAATGCTGATTTGACGCGCTAGGTCGCGCAGCAGTCGTTCATCCGCAGGTGTCAGAGTTTCGTTCGCCGTGCGCGGCGCCGCGACCAATTCCCCAATCGGTTCCCCCGCATGGATGAGCGGAAAACGGTTCACGGTTTGCGGGGCTGTCCCATGCGCCGCAACCGTTTGTAAATTTCCGTCTTGTTCCAGCGCAATCGCCACATACGGCAGTTTCAACGCGGCGGCTACGGTTTCCACCGTTTGCGTCAACGCGGAAAATGGTTCCATCGCATTTTCGAGCTGCGCGCCGAGACGCGTCAGCACGCGATATGGGTCATCGCGTTCGCCGTACATGAGCCGATTGACGCCGCGCTGCAAACGCTCGCGCAGTGGTTGAAACAAAATCGCGATGGCGGCGGTTGCAAGCAGCGAGACGAAAAGATTCCCACTCGTTTGAAATAGCGCGCTGAACGCGCCCACGCTCACAATGTACATCCCGACGACGAACGCCGTGAGCGCGCCATACACGAGCGCGCGATTGATGATGATATCAATATCCCACAGGCGATAACCCAACACCGCGATGGCGAGCGAGAACGGCAGAATGCTGATCGTAATCCACCAAATCAGACTGGATAGAGGCACCCACCACGGTTGCGATTCGCCCATCGGTATTTGTGCAACCATGGCGTAGGGAATTTGGGTAAGACTCACCAAGAAAAAGGTGAGCACTATGCCAAACACGACCCATTTAGTTTGCTGTCGTTCGACGCGGCTGGCAACGCGGCGGTAGCGATAGACCTGACTATAGATGCCTGCGCCGAGCAGCGTCAGAATCATTGCGAACGTGAACCAAGCAAGGGGTGTCGTCCTCGGGAGCCATTCATTTATCGTGACGTACACAAAGAGCGGCGCAATCAGCAAGAGCGCTAGAGCTGCGTACCGCGTCCAAACCGGGACGAAATGCCCGGTTGGAAATAGAAAAAACAGCAATACGGCTGGAATAAAGACCGACGCTTGAAGGGCAAGTACCAGGTTGGTTGGGATGAGCATCCCGCTTGGTGCGGACGCCCCGGGAAACAAGGGCGGAAAGCCGTTGAGCGCCTCAAGCGGTCCTGCAAGAACGACGCCGTATGCCAAGAGGTAAAACGAGACAAACAGCGCGCCCGGGTCAGCGCGTTTTTTCCAAAAAACAATTCCCGCGAGAGCAAGCGAAACCAGCGCGGCGGCGAGAGACACGATGCCTTGCACAACACTCATGCTCGCGATGTACCACGCGGGGGCATCAATTGGAACGTTAAAGCCCGCGCCGCTAAAGAGGAGCGCGTACCCCAACGGGATGCCCGCCAAAAAAATCAACAGCGCGAGCGCGGCGCAAATTATCCAAAACGCTTGCGCGAGCCAGAGCCAACGCCGCCGCGCGCGCGCGCTTTGACTTGCAATCGCATTTACATCCGTCGTCACTTGAACCGACATTTCAACTCCCGCGCTATTTACAATGCGTTACAAGTATAGCGCGGCTTGAAGCGACATTCAACTGCAATCGGGCGAATAGAATTCGCGGCAACAAAAACACGAAACGTGCCTCCGCACGTTAGTGCGTACCAGTCTGCGTTCGCGAATCTTTTCGATTCGCCGCAGACCTTTGTGACCTTGTTGCCACGATTTCGCCGATGGACATTATCGGAAATCACTTATCCAACTGCCGCGACTGCCGTTTGCTGTTTCGGAAAGAATTTGCGAAACGAGAGCGCGAGTGTCACGATTGTTATGACGATAAATATCCCTCCCGACACAAGCGGCGGCGGAACTCCGGGGCTCGACTGTTTGTACACGCTGAGCAAGAGGAGAATCACCATTCCCAACCAGAGGGGCCACAGCCACATCGCGTACCACGCCCAGCGCTCGCCGCGCCGAAATGCGGTTGCGGCGACGACCATGCTCAAGAGACCGAGAATGAAAAGGTGCACCCCACCCGCGCGAACGAGATAGTCAATCATGCTCGCCGCGTTAGGGTTCGCGCTGCTCAACTGCTGCCACGTCATACCGCTAATACCTTGCAGAGTCGGTGCTTCGCCACCCTCGAACGTTGCGCCGCCCGACAAAATGTCGCCCAGACCAAAGAGCGCAATAATCAGTCCGAGCGCCAAGAATACAATCCAGCTGTAGCGTTCAAAAAACGTTTCGGATTTTTTAGCGCTGATTGGTTTGTTCGTGCTTGTCATGTTTTGCCTCCTATGCCTAACTCTATCGGACGCGGATGAACGCTGATTTTCGCGGAAAAACGAATCATCCGCGTTCAAAATATCTTTGCGGTTGTGATAGTTGACGCGGCGCGGGCAAGAGAATCATGCTCATCACTCCACCGGCGACCAGCGCCGCGGCGAAATTCCCCGTGAACATCACGGTCAACATCGTCGCGCGTTCTGCCGCGCCCGGCGCGCCGATCACCCACCCCAGCGCTTGCATCGTCAAATTCACCGCGAGAAACGTCGCGCCTGCCGCGAGCCCACTCGCCAGTCCTGCACGCTGCGCGAGGGCGAAACCTTGTGCCGCAAACCCCAACGCGAACGCGCCCCCAAACGCGATGAGAAACGCGGCGGGCATGAACAACAGTGTAAAGATGTTATGAAGCGGCAGATTCGGTCCGCGACCTTGTTCCACAATGATTTGTTCCAGCAGCGTCAAACCCAGTACGACCGCCAGCGCAGTCAGTCCATAACCGAGCGCGCCGGCGAGCATCATCCGCCGCGGTTCGCCAACCTCCGTGATGCGCGCAATGAGATGACCCCACAGCGCGCCGCCTGCTAACGCGCCCGCGAGCGCAAAAGGCACCGCAATCGCGATTTTCGTCCACTCTTGTAAATGCCCCGGCAGCCCGCCATGCACAATCCCGCCCAAGATGCCGCCGACCAGCGCGCCGCCCAGCAGACACAATGGCGTGACGAGCGCGCACAAAAGCACGCGACGCCGCGTTGTTGATGAATTCATATTCATAGCAATGCAATCCTCTCAACTCGAGTTCTCTGCAAATAATAACATCCCGCCCGCTTTCAAACTGCGCTTGAGTTGAATGTTGCCAAATCCCGCTTCGGTCAACCAGCCGCGCATGTCATCGTATGTGTACGCCTGCCCGCCAACGAGGAGAAAAAAACTCATGCCGAAAATTTGAGCGAACGTCTCCAAAATGGGCATGGGGCTTGCCCCAACGAGTTGGTCCATAATCACCACGCGCCCGCCCGGATTGAGCGCGGTTCGCACTTTTTTGAGCAGCGCGATATTCTGCTCCGCCCGAAAACCGTGCATGATGTTAAAGAGGAGCGCAATGTCAAAACCTGTGCCAAGTTCGTCGCTCACAAAATTCCCTTGCCGCGTTTCAATGCGTTCGTCCAGCTGCGCGGCGCGAATCGTCTCGCGCCCCACGCTCAACGCGTCCGCGCTGTCCAAGACGACTGCCGAGAGCTGCGGATATTTTTGACACAACGCGACGCTGTATAACGCGTGCCCGCCGCCGATATCCAGCACGCGGCGCGCTGACGGCGGCACGGGAATTGCGTTCGCAACGCCCTCTTTAAAAAGGCGCGCCCCCGCCATCAAGCCCGCCTGAAAATCGCGTGACACTTCGGGTTGCGTTTCCAGCCACTCGTACAAATCGAGCGGCGGCGCGCCTGTGCGAATCGCATCTTCCAAACGCGGAAACAAGTTTTCCAGCACCGCGCCCCAAAAGCGATAGAACGGTGAAAAATTCGTCGTCCCCGCGTCAGTGAGCCATTTACGCGTCATCGCGGTAACGTGAAATTGCGCGCCTTGTTTTTGCACATAGCGCAACGCCGTCAATGTCTCCAGCAAGATGCCCGCGCCGCGCGCGTCCAGCTTCAAACGCCGCGCGAGTTCCTCCGCCGTCGCGGGTTGCCCTGCCAGCGTCTCGAACACATTCAGTCGAATTCCCGCCAGCACGGTGCGCGTGGCAGGTCCGCTGTACATGTCGAGCATCATCGCGGGACCTTGATTCAGTGTGAAAATGAAAAAACGCTCCAAGGGATTGAGGGTAAGGGGCATAATTATTTGCCTCGACAAAAAGTTTTCGCGCAATTCAGAACGGCTTGAACATCATCAACCACAAAATGATGAGCAGTCCAAGCACACCGACGATGGCGAGGATGATGGGACGATTTGAGTTCAGCAGCGCGTCCAATTCTTGCGCGCTCGCCGCGTTTCCCAAAGTCATTTGCTCGGTGCGGCGATAGGGCTGTAACCCAACGGCGGTTCGGACCTTGCCATAGTACGCCGAACCATAAACGCCCATGATGACAAATAGCGCGACCAAAAGAATGATGGATGCCCAAATCCAGCCCTTGCCCCAATAGTCGCCCATAAACCCCGCGACGATGCCGGTGATCAAGAGCAAGAGCAAGCCCACGTACATTCCGATATATGACCACACCGACAAATCGAGCAGCGCGCGCAAGCGGTCGGGGTTGCGCTCATGTTTGATTTGAAAGGCAGCGTTAGCAGAACCACCATGCCCCAGCAAAAAGAGAATTAGACCGGCGATGTGGAGATAGACAATTGCTCCGTACATGAATTCACCTCTGGCGAAATTGTTTGCTTTCGCTCACTTTATTTTTTCGCCACGGTGGGCGTGAGAGCGTGCAGATATTCGTACAACGCTTCGAGTTCCACATCATCCAATTTGCCGATTTGTTTCCACGGCATTGGCGGACTGATTTGGTGCCCGTCGCGATCCACACCGGTCCGCATCGCCTTGAAAAAATCATCCTTGGACCATTGCGGCATGACGACGGTGAGATTTGTCGCGCCGGGCGGCGCGGGCGGCGGCGCGTTACCGTCCAGCGCAGGACCGTGACAGTCGCTGCAAGAGCCAAAGTTCGCGACATATTCGCCATACTCTTTGTTCGCCGCTTTTGGCGGCGCAATAACCGGCTGGATGGGCGAGTCGGCGGCTTGCGGACTGATGAATCCCAAGCCCACGAATGTGAGGAACAATGGCGACGGATTCAGCGGTGGACGCGCGCCTTGAACCGGCTGCGCTTGGCGCAAATAGGCAATGATGGCTTTCGCATCGTCATCGCTCAAATGGCGCACCGGGAAAAAACTCATTCCGGTCAGCCGTCCGCCGGGTTCGACGCCGGTTCGCAAAATTCGAAAGAGATCCGCATCGGAGAGTTCTTGAAGCTTACCCGCCGGTGTAATGTTGGGCGCGTATACATCGCCTAGCGGCATACCCGTCTCTGCGCTCAAGTTACCGCCGCCGGTCAAGGGCAGTTCGCCATTTTGTGAATGACAGGACGCGCACAAGAACCCCGCAAGATATTCGCCGCGCGCGAGCTGTTCCGGCGTTCCCGCAATCGAAACATTCACTGCGGCGACGGGATACGGGCGATACATATCAAAAAACCCTTTGGCAATTACGAGCGTCACCAGCGCGAACAGCAGAGTGAGCAGTCCCGCGCCCACGACGCCGACCCATTTCAAAAGCGCGCGTTTCGATTTCCACGCGCGCCAAGTCAGCCATGCAAACAGCACGACGATTCCGACCAGAATTACGAGCGTGATGAGATTCCCGATCATTTTCCCCCTCCCGCGTTTGTACAATTCTCATGTTATGTTTTTAACACGCGCGGAAGTGGGGACATAGAGGAAGTTGCCCGAATCGTTTGGGAAAAAATCTTGGGAAGTTCGTACCACAAATTTGTAATTTGCGTCTCTACGGGCTGCGTGACATGGGAGAAATTTGGGAGATTCGTTTCTTATAATTTTCTTGTTCGGATTCTCATTCGAGTTTTCCATGAGCCAGCAGCTCACCCACAGCGAATGGAAATGAATAGTTGGCACGACAAATTTGTTGTGCATTTTCAAAGGAGGTGAACGAATGTCTGTCAAAGACTCGGCGCTTGTCGAAACAGTTTTGCGCCAAATTGATGCGGCGCACATTCATACCGTCAAAATTCAATTCTCTGATTTTCACGGCGTCGCGCGCTGCAAAGCGGTGCCCGCGCGACAATTTCCGCATGTCGTCGAACATGGCGTTCAATTCGCCTTTCCCACTTTTGCGCTCGACCTCGCGGGCAATCCCGCGTCCGGCACCGGGACCGCCGAAGAAATCGGTTACGCGGACATGACCGCCAGACTCGACCTCGGCACTTTTACCATTTTGCCGTGGGAGCCGCACACCGCCGCCGTCATTGCCGACCTCTACTATCAAGACGAGCCGATTGAAATGGCGCCGCGCAATATCCTGAAACGCATCATCGCCGAATACGAAAAACGCGACTTGCTCCCGATTGTGGGCAGCGAATTGGAATTTTATCTACTCAAGCGCGATAACGGTTCATGGCAAACCTACTCGGATAAACCAAGCATGGTGTATACGTGGAACGGGACGGTAGACCCTGACGGCATCACGCGCAAAATTTGCGACGCGGTGGAAGAGATGGGACTGCGTTCGCTCGCGGTGAGTCACGAATTTTTTCCCGGACAATTCGAGATCAATCTCGACCACGGCGAAGCGTTGGATGTCGCCGACCGCACTTTTTTCTACAAGCAGGCGGTCAAAGAGATTGCGTATCAAAATGGTTTGATGGCGACGTTCATGGCAAAGCCGCGTTCGGACCTGGGCGGCAGCGGCTATCACATGCACTTGAGCATCGCCGACCCCGTGACGCGCGAAAATATTTTTTACGATCCAAAAGGCGACCACGAAATGTCCGACCTGATGCGTCATTTCATCGCGGGTCAACTCGCGCACGCGTGCGGCATGACCGCCGTATTCGCGCCGACGGTCAATTCGTACAAACGCTATGTGCCGGGCGCGTTCGCGCCGTACTATGTCGTATGGGGCTATGACAATCGCACGTGTTACGTTCGCATTCCACCCGAACGCAAAGGCGGCACACGCGTCGAAAATCGCACGCCCGACGGTGTGGCGAATCCGTACCTCGCCTTTGCCGCCGCGCTCGCGGCGGGCTTGGACGGCATCGTCAATCAACTGGAACCGGATAAACCATTTGAAGGCGACGCATACTCGAACGCCGATCCGCAGCGCACGCCCGTGCTGCCGCAGTATCTGCATCAAGCCGTTGATGAATTGGAACGCGACCGCGCGTTGTGCGAAATATTGGGACCCTCTTTTGTGCAAGCATTTGGCGCGGTGAAACGCCTCGAGTCGCAGCGTTTCCGCGCGCACGTAACCGATTGGGAATTTAACGAGTACGCGTTTCATTTGTGATTCAGGTGGGGCGACCACAAGGATGCGCCCTTATGCTATTTTCGAGAGGAGGAAAAGATGTCCGCAGAAAATCACAACCAGCTCAAGCAAAATGTCCTCAGCACCTGGGATGTCATTTCGCAATCGCTGGCATTTTTGGGGCCGGTGATGAGCATGGCGTTTCTCACCGGCTATATCGCCACCGCCGCGGGCGCGGGAACACCCCTCGCGGTCTTTCTCGGCGGCTTGACGATGGTCGCGCTCGGCTATGTCGTTTCGCAATTCGCCACGCGCGTCAACGCGGCAGGCGCGATTTACAATTACGCCGCCAAAGCGTTCGGGCCGGAAACAGGTTTCATGGGCGGCTGGATTTATCTCTTTGCCACGCTGCTGCTGACGATTGCAATCATCGCGGGCGTTTCCGGTTGGATCACCGAATGGCTGATGATGGTCGGATTGCTCGCGGCGCCGATTCCGTTTCTATGGGTCGGAGTCGCGGTTGTCTTGTGCGTCATTCTCTTTTTTCTCTCGTACTTTGATATTCGCATTTCGACGCGCACGCAGCTATGGCTCGTATTCGGTTCGGTCGCATTGGTCATTGCTCTCGCCGCGTACGTCGTTTTCAAAGGCGGCGCGACCGGACAAAGTTTTCACCCGTTTTCGTTCGAAGCGGTGGGCAGCATTCCCAATCTCACCTTTGGCATGATTTTCGCGATTCTCATGTACACCGGCTTTGAATCCGCCGCCGTGTTGGCGGAAGAAACCGCCAAGCCCAAACGCGCGATGCCATTGGCATTGGTCGGCACGGTCGCCGCCGCCGTCATTCTTTACACGTTCGTCACATACGCATATTCGATCGGATTCGGTTTTGCGCCTGAACAAATCGCGGTGTGGCAAGACCCCGCGGCGCCCGCGCTCTTTAGCATCGCCGGCATGTATGGCGGCGACTGGCTTGTGACGCTCGTTTTTCTCGCGGCGATTGTGGACGGGTTCGCGGTGGCGATGGGTTGTCTCACCGCCTCTTCGCGCGTCATGTTCGCGATTGCGCGCGACGGCGCGCTGCCGCGCATTCTCTCGCGCACGCACACTCAATATAAAACGCCGCACATTGCAAACGGCGCGGTGTTGGGGCTCGCGCTGATTGTCGCGTTGGGCTTTGCGCTCATGTTTCCGCCAGTCGAAGGCGGCGTCGCCGCATACACCATTCAATTCGGTTTTCTCGCGGGCATCGGCGCGATTTCGATTGAACTTATTTACGTCTTTGTCTCGGTCGCAGGCATCGTCTGGTTCCGCCGCGAGCTCAAGCAAGATTACTCGCTGCTCAAACATCTTGTCGTTCCCCTCATCGCCATCGTCGGCGCGGGCGCGGCATTGTATGGCTCGCTGCAACCGCAACCCGACCCATTAATGCAAACAATGCCTTATGTTGCGATCGCGTGGATTGTCATCGGCATACTCTACATTGCCTCGTTGCGCATCTCCAAACCCGGACTCGTGGCGCAAATCGGACGCGACCTCAGCGCGATGGATTCGGCGGAACCGGTGGACACGCGCTTTGGACACGACACGGGCGTGACGGCAGAGTAATAGACGACAGACGACAGACAATAGACGACAGACAACAATCGTTTGTCCGTCGTCTATTGTCGGAGCAGAGCGACAAATGTGCGGTATTGCGGGAATCATGGTTCGTGACGAAATCAATTTGGGCGACGCGTTGTACAAAATGCTGTACGAAATTCGGCATCGCGGTTGCGACGCGGCAGGCACGGCGTTGTATCTTGGTCAGCCGCGCGACTATCTCACGGCGCGGGTGTCATTATTCAACGCCACCGAAGACTTGCCAACGCTGCGGCGCATCGTGAATGAATTCGCCGAATTGGGCGAATGTGATTTGTATCGTACCAATTCGCCCTATACGATGGCGCGGCTCACGCTCCAATGCGAACCGCGCGACGCATCACGGCTCTATCGCGAAATCAACGCGCAGCCGTCGCTCTGCGTTCACAGTTTGAGCGATTGCATGCAAGTCATCAAAGATGTCGGCACAGCGGACGCGCTCGCGGAATTTGGCGGCTTGCGCGCGGTCAAAGGACAGCACGCGCTCGGACATACGCGGCTCGCCACCGAAAGCATTGACAACTTGAATTTCGCGCATCCGTTCAGTTCCGACCTCATGCCTGAAATCACTGTCGTGCATAATGGACAGCTCACCAATTATTTCAAACTGCGCCGCAAGTTGGAAGCCAAAGGCGTGCGCTGCAAAACGTTCAACGATTCGGAAATCATCGCGCATTATCTCGCTTACAAAATGACGCGCGAGGACAAGACGTTTCAAGAAGCGCTCACCGCGTCGCTCGACGATTTCGACGGCGTGTTCAGTTATCTCGCGGCGACGGATTCGGGAATTGGCGCGGTGCGCGATCGTTTGGGCATCAAACCGATTTTGTATTATCAGCGCAATGGTTTGCTTTTGCTCGGTTCGGAACAAGTTTCCTTTGAAGCCGTTGACCCCGACATTTACGCGGCGGAAATGGCGCCGGGAGAAGTACGCGTATGGTCCAAGAATTAGACCTCGAACAACTCGATGAACGCGCCCTCAACGCGCGCTTGCAAGCGTTGGTGGGCGGCGGCGAACAAGTCGTTTTACGCAACACGCACGCGCGTCACAACATCGCGGTCAACGTTCACGGCGCGCTCGATATCGTCGTGCAAGGCAGCGCGGGCTTTTACTGCTGCGGCTTTATGAATGGGCCCAACGTTCTTGTGACGGGCAATGTCGGCTGGTATGCGGCGGACAATATGCTCGGCGGCAAATTGATTGTGCAAAACAACGCGGGCAGCAATCTCGCGCCTTCGATGATTGGCGGCACCGTTCTCGTGCGCGGGTCGGCAGGCAGTCGCGTCGGTTACGGCCTCAAAGGCGGAACTGTCGTCGTCTGCGGCGACGTGGGCATGTTGACCGGACAGCAGATGCTCGGTGGACGCATCGTGCTTTTGGGCAATGTGGGAACGAATACCGGAGAATCCATGTACGGCGGCGTGATATGTTATCGGCGCGGCGCAGCGGCGGGCACCGGCAGCAATGTCCAAGTGCGCGCGCCCGAACCCGCCGATTACGAAGCGTTGGAATGGCTCTTTGGCGAAAACAACATCCAAGCCGACCCGCGCGAATTTGTCTGCCTCGTCCCGCGCGGCGGCAAACAGACCTTTCACATTTTCAAACCGCAGTTTGAATCGCGCGAGCGCGCGTTAGAACATTTATGATTGTTGATTTGTGATTTCAGAAATCTAAAATCATAAATCAAACATCCAAACTTTCTTATGGTTATCTGCGATACCAATCTCTGCACCGATTGCGCCAAATGTATTCCCGTCTGTCCGACCAAAGCGCTGCGCTTTCCAAATGAAATCGAGAGCGCGACGACAGCTCTCTCGGGCGGCAGCGGCGGCGGACCGACGGGCGCGCGTTTGACCGGCGGCGGCTGGAATTCCGCGACAGTGCACGAGATTCAAGAAAAAGCGCGCACGGGCAAACACATCGTGCGCGGCTGCGGCACCACGCGCAAACTCCCGACCTTTGACGACCTCGTTTTTCTTTCGGCGGGTTTGTCGCGGATGCCGGTTGACACGTACCGCGAAACCGCAATCACGCGCACGGTTCTCGGCGCGCGCTATGCCAAAAAACCGCTCGTCATTGAAACGCCGATAATGATTGCGCCTATGTCGTTCGGCGCCATCAGCAAAGAATCAAAAATCGCGCTCGCGATGGGCAGCCGCCGCGTCGGCACGGCAATGAACAACGGCGAAGGCGGATTGTTGCCCGAAGAGCGCGAACATTCGTATCGTCAAATCGTGCAAGTCACGCCGAGCCGTTTCGGTTTTTCGCTCCGCAATCTCGAACTCGCCGATGTGGTGGAACTCGTTTTTGGCATTGGCGCGAAACCGGGTTTATCGGGGCATTTGATGGCGGAAAAAATGTCCGCCGAAGTCGCGGCGTTTCGCGGTTTGCCGCCGGGCATTGACCTCGCGTCGCATCCGCGTCACGGCGATATTTTTGGCGCGGACGACCTCGTGGTGAAATTGCAAGAGCTGCGCGAAATCACCAATTACGAAAAACCGATTTTTCTCAAAGTGGGCGCGGGACGCGTCTATGAAGATGTGAAAATCGCGGCAAAGGTCGGCGTGGACGGCGTGGTGATTGATGGGATGCAGGGCGGCACGGGCGCGGGTCCGAAAATCGCGATTGACCATCTTGGGATGCCAACGCTCGCGGCGGTGGTGCAGGCGACGCGTGCGCTCGAAGACATGGGACTGAAAGATGAAGTGTCGCTGATTGTTTCGGGCGGAATTCGCGATGGCGCGGATGTGGCAAAAGCGCTTGCGCTCGGTGCGGACGCGGTATATGTCGGCACAGGCGCGCTCGTCGCGATGGGCTGCACGGTTTGTTTGCAATGCGAAAAGGGCGCTTGCGAATTTGGCATCGGCACGCAAAAAGAAGAATTGCGCGCGCGTTTTAATATCAAACTCAACGCGCAGCGCGTCGCCAATTATCTCACCGCGCTGACGAACGAAGCGGTTATCCTCGCCAAAGCGTGCGGCAAGAGCAATATTCACAACCTCGAACGCGAAGATTTGCGTACCGTCTCGCTCGAAGCGTGCGCGATGACAGGCATTCCATTTCTCGGCAGCGATTACACCTTTGGCGAAGCGTTTGGCTTTTTTGGATGATGGGAAATTGGAAATTCGGAATCGCGTATCGCACTCTCGCACCATCTCACTAACCCACTATGCAAAAACACATCACCGTCCATCGTCCGACGCGCAAAAAGCAGTCACTGCATTGGTGGACGCGTCTTTTTCAACAACTCAACCTATGGTGGCTGACGTTCTCGAAATAAAATCGCAATGACAATTCAAGTCCAGCGCATTTCTCAGATCGAACGCGGGCAAGCATTTTCCATCACGGTGAACGGACAACCGATTGAAGCGTACCCCGGCGAAAGCATCGCGACCGTTTTGGCGGCGGCAGGATATCGCGCGTTTCGCGCAACTGACGCAAGCGCTTCACCGCGCGGAATTTTCTGCGGGATGGGCATCTGTTTTGATTGCCTCGTCACTGTGGACGGCTTGCCCAATCAACGCGCGTGCATGACCGAAGCGCGCGCGGGATGCGAGGTGCGCGTGCGTGATGTGTGATGTGTGTTGCGTGAACGCTATCGCACTAACATACTATCGCACTATCACACTATCGCACTATGAACACAACCGAAATCGCAGTCATTGGCGCAGGTCCCGCCGGAATCGCTGCGGCTGTCACTGCGGCGAACGCGGGCGCGCGCGTTTTATTGCTTGACGAAAATCCGCGTCCCGGCGGACAATATTACAAACAACCTCCCTCTTCATTCCACGCGAATGATGTTGCCTCTTCTCTGTCCGAAAATATCCAGCATGGCCGCGAACTCATCGCGGGTTTGAACAATCCAAAAATCACCGTTTGCGCCAATACGCTGGTCTGGAACATCACCGCCGACGGCATACTCGATTTGTACGCGCCCGAAGGCGCGACGCGCGTCCAAGCGAAACGCATCATCCTTGCGAGCGGCGCGTACGAGCGCGTTGTGCCGTTCGCGGGATGGACGCTGCCCGGCGTGATGACGGTTGGCGCGGCGCAGTTGATGTTGAAAGGACAAGGGCTGCTCGTCGGGCAAAAAATTTTGTTGTGCGGCACGGGACCGTTGCTGCAACTCGCGGCGGTGCAGTTGCTCGACGCGGGCGCAGACATCGCCGCGCTCGTGGAATTACATTCGCGGACGGAATTTTTTGGCGGCGGGCTAAAACTTTTTGGACAATGGGGCAAAATCGGGCAGGGCATGGCGCAGCAAAAAAAATTGCTCGACGCGGGCGTGCCAATGAAATACGGCTGTGTCGTCACGCGCGCGGTGGGCGAAACCGAAACGCGCGGCGCGGTGATTGTCAAAGTGGACGGCAACGGGCGTCCGATTGCGGGCAGTGAGGAAACGATTGCGGCGGACACAATTTGCATGAATTACGGATTCGTCCCTGCGACGGAACTCGCGCGCCTCGCGGGCTGCGAACAATTTTTTGACACGCATTTTGACGCGTTCGCGACGAAAACGAACGACGACCTGGAAACGACCGCGCGCGGCATTTTTGCGGCGGGCGAAGTGCGCGGCATCGGCGGCGTCGAGGTCGCATTGCTCGAAGGAAAAATCGCGGGCGCGGCGGCGGCGCGGCAACTTGGTTATGCGGCGCAGTCGAATGGACACGATGTTTTGAAAGAATGGCAAAAGGCGCGCGCCGCGTTCGATTCCTTGAGCAGCATGTTTGCGGTCAAGCGCGGAGTTTATGAAAGCATCGCGGACGATGTGTTGGTGTGTCGCTGTGAAGAAATTCGCGCGGGTGAAATTCGTGACGCGGCGCGCGCGGGCGCGCAAAATCTGAACGCGTTGAAAGCGTGGAATCGCTGCGGCATGGGGCGCTGTCAGGGACGCATCTGCGGACCCATCGCCGCGCAACTCATCGCAAGCGAGACCGGAACGAGCGTCGAATCCGTTGGCGCGTTCACTGCGCGCATTCCCGTCAAACCCGTGCCGCTCGGCGTCGTCGGCGCAAGCGCGGAACCGCACGCGACGGGAACGGCGATGGAAGACCATGTGGGGTACGGCGCGGCGAGGGTGAAATAGAGATTGGAGATTGGAGATTGGAGATTGGAGATTCGAGATGATTGGCGGCACGGTTTTGGTGCGCGGGTCGTCAGGCAGTCGCGTCGGTTACGGGCTCAAAGGCGGGACGGTAGAGCGAGTTTTACCGACTTTTTGTTTAAGGAGCGGGGGCGAGGTTTGTACCGAGTTTGTACCGAGTTTTTAATGTATGGACACCAGAAGGTCGCAATACTATCGGCTGTGGGTGGCGTCTAACAGCGCTGCGATCTTTCGACAAAGAGAGCGGTTTGGAGAGGCAAGATGAAACTATTGAAATCCCGTGAATCCCTGACGCTGGTCGCTGTCCTGGCGGCGATGTTCGGGTTGGCGGTTTTGGTGTGGACAGTTTGGAATAATTTGCCGTCGGTTTCGCTTACGGCTGCGGCAAACACGCGACCTGCACGCGAAACGCGACAGGCGCAGACGGCAACGGCTGCTGCGCAAAACACAATTACCGCACGGCAAACCCGCCGCGCGCGTCGCACTCCGACTGTCAATACGGTTCAAAATGCCGAGACTCCTTCAACCCAAACCACCAGAACTCTGCCTACTTTTACACGCGACCCGCGTACGCCCACGCCTGATTTGGGCACGCCTGAAATAGCGGGCACTGCAATAGCCGAGTCACCCACTCCATGGCCAACCTCTACCTCACTACCCTCGCTTCCCCAAGAAAAGCGTATTGGATTCTGGGTCGAGAATTTATCATTTGGGGATACAGTTTCGTTTGGTGAAAACCTCAATGACCCCATTGGTCCAGTGGATTGGTCGCCAGATGGAAAATATCTTGCGATTAGTCAATGGGATGGGGATTGGATAAACGATGAAAAGGGAAATCCTGCTTGGGAGGTTACGTGGATTACACTTGTCTCCCCCGATGGTAAAACAGCAAAACCTCTCGTACGTGGTTTTATGCCCAGATGGTCTCCTGACGGCAAATGGATTGCTTATCTTGCATACGAAGACAGGATGCTTCCTTTACATATCCGTATGGTGAATGTCGAAACGTTACAAGTCACAGAGATAGCTACTCTTTTCGGAGGGCTTTTCCCTCTGCCGGATTGGCTGAGCGAGCATGAAATATTCTATTACGACAACCAGCCGCTCGTATTCGATACGATTGATTCTGCGACAAAAGCGCTTTTTGATGAAACCCAGCTGGCACAGTTCAAGTCTGCTGTGCCTCTCCGCTATGTAACCGCTCAATCAGAGCTTGGGCTTTTTGCCCTCGCATCGCAAAAAGATATTTACTTGTTTCAGCGGAATGGGGAAACCAAATTAATTCGCCACATATCTGACGGGATTAACGATCAGCATTGGGCAATTTCACGTGATGGGGAGTTGCTGGTCTATACTTCAGCGGCTAACCGTATTATCAAAATTGCGAGCATAACAGATGAAAAGAGAATCATTGAACTGCCTCCAAGTGGACGCGGTGATCCAATTTTTCAAGGTTGGTCTCCAGATGAAAAATCATTCTTGTATCGCGATGTATCGGGGGTTTGGGAGATAAATCGGGATGGCTCGGGGCGTCGCCTGATTTCGGAAATTGCGCGTGAACCGTTTCCCTTTTCAGCAAGCTGGAGTCCGCAAGGCGATCAAATCATCGTAAATAGCATGGAGGGCGAATTTACTGCCGTCCCTGTTACCGTCAAGTAAATGGCATCCTAAAAGTTTGTGCGAGGAGATCAATGAATCACAAAACTTTGATACTAATCGTGGCAATCATATTCACAGCCAGTTTGGCAATGATAATGACTGGATCATTACATGCTGAAACTTTGAACGGAACATCAGCCCTGAGTGGGACATCAGCGCAGTGCAAATTTCTACCCGATACAATAAATGTGCGTCTTAGAGACAATTATAGTCACTGGCCCCAGGGCACTAGTCGGGATCAGATAATTCCAATGGAGGATTATGCTTGGGGTGTTGCTTTAGGCGAGCTGCATGATGTAGTTCCCAGCGGTCCTTATGCTGGCAATGGCTGGGACGCCCAAGTCATCAAGGCACAAGCCATTGCTGCCCGCACTTGGGGAGCATATTGGTGCACGAAAAATCTGCTTCCCGATGGCCGTCGTGGAGTATACGATGGTGGTAATGATGCCCAGTTCGATCCCTATTTTCCAGCCAGTACAACGGTCGTTAATAAATTCAAGAAACAATCTGCGGTAACAAAGGGCATGTATCTTACTTGGGATGATTTTTTGTTGACTCCGCCATATGATGGCAAGCTTATCGACGCAGAATTTCGGAACGATGTTGGGGAGCCAACATGTTCTTGGAATAGTGGAAACGAAACGCGTGCACCTTGTTTCTATAATGGCGTCGTAGTGACAAACTATGAATTTCTCACCAGTGTGGACAACCAATATGCGGTGGACATAAGCGGACCCGGTTTCGGTCAGATCTCTGCGCATAGCTGGCGCAAAGCCGACCGGAAGAAGGCAAGTTATGCCGATGTACTTCGCAAGTACTATACAGGCACATGGGTCCAAGACGATTATTACGCCAACTATTCCGAGAAATTTTATACATATAATCCGAGTAGTCGCACGTGTAGTTCTACCGTGCTTTGGCAGGGCTCTACACGCAGCATAAATTACTATTGGGCAGGTACTCCTCCGAATCGTCCGGGAGCCCCGGCAGACAACTTTTGTGTCAGATGGGAAACGAACCTGACCGTAGATGCTACCGATTGGTACACCTTTTATACTTTGCGCGATGATGGGATGCGGCTCTATATTGACGGTAATCTCATCTTGGACCAATGGACCAACTCTAGCGCCCAGTTACAGAGTGTTGGGGTCGCTTTGACACAAGGGACACACAGCATTCGATTGGATTATTACGATGCTGGATATGATGCCGTGGCGCGTTTGAGCATCAATCGCAGCGTAGGAATGATTGGGCGCTATTACAGGTACAAGGTCGGCTCGACAGGCAGCATTCCGTCAGATTCGGTCATGATTCGCCCTGACACCCCTACAAAATTCGATTGGGTGAATGCTTCTCCTCAGGACACTCACAGTGGGTATGAACCAGGCGTCACAGAAATTCCCTCAAATCGGTTTTCTGTGATTTGGGAGGGTTATATCTATGTGAACGGTTGTGGCGATGTCACGTTCCAAGGACGGATGGATGATGGAATGTATGCGGTGCTCGCGGATGCAAATGGCGCAAATCAATCCGTACTAATCAATGAGTGGACAATTGGAACATTTCGCCCAAGTTCTACTTGGCGATACAAATGTACCGGCACCTACAAATTGCAAGTGCGTTATTTTGAAGAGACTGTAAATGCCGTGGCAACTTTTGACTGGTGGTACAGCGGTGAAGGCGCACCCACAGAATCAGACACCGACGAATAGTGTTCACAAAAATCCCGTTCATCTTTCTCCACACCACCGTCGGTCTCACCCACAGCGAATTTATCAACGTGGATTTGTCGAATGTAGTTCATTCGCATCCACGCCGAACCTGCTGGATTACTCGGATGCACTCCATCCGCCATCCAGCGCGAGCGATGCCCTGCCCAAATTCGTGACGCACACCCGACACCACACCGCGCTTGGGCGGCACATCAGAATCTGCTGCGGCGTGGATGCCAGCGAACCCTTGTTGGCGATGGCGCGAGAGTATTGCGCGCATCAACCTCAAGTCGAATTTCGCTTGGCGGATGCAGTCCATCTCGATTTTCCGAACGATCATTTCGATGTCGGTGTCTCGACGCAGGTCTATGAATATGTCCCCGCCGTGGATGCTGCGCTCGCCGAGCTCTATCGCGTACTGAAACCGGGTGGACGCGCGGTCATTTTGGAGACCGATTGGGACGCGATCGTGTGGCACACGACGAATCGTGAGCGCATGAATCATATCCTCACGGTGTGGGCCGAGCATCTCACCGATCCGTATTTGCCCCGCACGCTGACATCCAAATTACGACGCGTTGGGTTTTAAGGTGGAGACCCCCAAATCATTCCGCTGTTCAATCCTGTTTTTGACCGCAACACATACAGCAATGGGATGATTGATTTGATCGTCGCGTTCGTCAGCGGTCGGCGGGGCATTACACGCGAGCAAGCCGAGACATGGGCAAACGAATTGCGCGCGCAAGGTGAACAGGGCGAGTATTTCTTTAGTTTGAATCGGTACTTGTTCAAAGCGCGGAAACCTCTGTAACATGCGTCTGTTGTTGGCGCACGAGTTGGACTCGTGCGCCGATACGCCTTCAAAGTTCAACTTTGATACCAGCAGGGGAACGAGTACAACTCATTTCCCAACTGATGGAGTGATGTTGCGAGTGGGACATAAAAACGCGGATGTAATCATCGTCGGCGGCGGCATTATCGGCTGCGCGACGGCGTACTATTTGGCGAAACGCGGCGCGGACGTGATTTTGCTCGAACGCGCGGGAATTGGCGCGGGCGCGTCGGGACGTTCGGGCGGCGGCGTGCGACAGTCAGCGCGCGCGTCGGCGGAATTGCGTTTGGCGAATGAAACCGTCGCGCTCTTTCCGACGCTGGCGGATGAATTGGGCGTTGACATTGAATACACACAGCGCGGCAATTTGCGGCTCGTCGAAAGCGTTGACCACCTTCGCCCGATGCAGGTGGACGTAACGCGGCAGCAGTCGTATGGACTCGACGTGCGCTGGATTGGACAGCAAGAGACGTGCGAACTCGTGCCGTCATTGCGCCGCGAGAGCGTGTTGGGCGCGAGTTTTTGTCCAACCGACGGACACGCGAATCCGTTGAAACTCGTGACGGGGTTTGCGAATGCCGCGCGCAAATTGGGCGCGCAAATTTTTACCAACTGCGCGGTGCAGCACATTCGGCAAAATGACGCGGGCGGCGCGCAGATTGAAACGACGCGCGGAATTTTTGATGCGCGTCAAGTTCTCATCGCGGCGGGCGCAGGCACGCGCGCGTTGTGTTTGAATTTCGGCGTGGATTTGCCGCTGGCGAACATGCGCTACGAGTCGCTCGTCACCGAAGCGCTGCCGCCAATGTTTCCGTACATGTTTGGCGTCGCGGCGGCGGATTTGTTTTTTCGGCAGACGCGTCACGGCAGCGTGCATTTCGGCGGCGGCTTGGTGCAGCAATCCGAAAGCGAGGCGACGACGGAAAAAAATGTGCGGCTCGCGGCGGAGCATCTCGTCCAACTCATTCCCGATTTGGGGCGCGTAAATTTGGTGCGGACGTGGGGCGGTCTCGACCCTTCGACGCCGGACGGCATTCCCATCATTGACCGCTTGAACGAAAATGTTTTGGCGGCGACGGGCTTTTGCGGACACGGTTTCGCGTTGGGTCCGATTGTGGGACGTTATCTCGCGGAATGGATTGCGTCGGGCGAAAAACCGGACGCGTTCGCCGCGTTCCGCCGCAATCGTTTTGATGCGTGGCTGCAAACGAAATGGACGCCGAGCGGTTCATTCGAAGCGATGCTCGCGACGGAAACGACACAACATTCGGGCAACGGACACGGTACGCCGATTGAGATTGCTGCGCCCGAACAAGAAATGGAAGCGCAAGTCGGCGAGCCGCTTTTGTACATCAATCCCGAACTTTGCACGGGCTGCCGGATGTGCGAGATGGCGTGTTCGATTCACCACAATCATCTCGCGCGCAATACGCAAATCCGCATCAAGGTAGCGTACATTGACGACCATCACTTTACGCCGATTCCATGCATTCACTGTCCCGAACAGCATTGCATGCACGCGTGCATGTTTGATGCGTTGGTGCCGGACGGCGCGAGCGGCGCGATTCGCGTGGTGGACGAAAATTGCACCGCGTGTATGTTGTGCGTCCCCGCGTGCCCCTACGGCGGCATCACTTTTTCCGAAGATAAAAATGTCGTCATCAAATGCGACTTGTGCGACGGCGATCCCGCGTGCGCGCAGTATTGCCCGACGGGCGCGATTCGTTTCCGCGCGTTTGGCGAAGATGTGATGGCGCGGATAAAAGAGAATGCGGAAGCGAATGTGGGGTATTTGGAGGAGGGGTTGAAATAGCAATGTTCATGATTACGCTAGCGTAGCGCAACAAAGCAGATATTCTATGAGGAGGTTCGTATGAATCGTTACTTGATCTTTGATTCGGGTTGTTCTGTATGCTCAGAGCTCGCCCGAGAGATTGTCCGAACCAGTGAAGGATGGGTAGTTGCCAAAAGCTTACGGGATCCAAGCATACAATCTATGCTCGATCGTAGCTGTCCAAGGTGGAAATGGGAACCTATGTTAATGGAGGTTAATGGGGACCGGACACGGGTGTATATAGGAATTGCAATGCAAGTGCAGATTCTGTTTGGACTAGGACCCAAAAGGGCCTTGCAACTTTTACAACTTTTACGAAGCTTTGGCGCGCCAGCGAGCGAATTGGGAGTTGGACGACGTGATTTTTTGCGTCAAGTAGGTACGGCAGTTGCCGGATTTGTCGTATTAGGCGCGCCAAGCAAACTTTCTAAAGGGCAGACTTTACACAACAATAGCCCACAGGTACTTTCATCCAAGAGCGAAATTTACAATGGATTTCTATTACTTGCTGACAACGACCCCATCCCAGACTTTGTTCAGCCCTCTCGTTTGGGAATTCCAATTGCGTGTAGAGTCGGGGAGGGCAACGGAAAATATGCATTAGAAGCTGTGACCAAACCATTTAAGCAACCTATTGCGTTGGAACGTGCCGCCAAATTCCCGATCTACACCTTGAAGAATCTCCCAGCCAATGCGCGCCAAGCGGATAGCTATTTGATCAAGCACATGTCAGGCGAGGTGTATGGAGCCGTCGTGAGTTATGAAACACCTGAACCGAAAAGCGATGAATGGGAGGGAAGTATAGGAATTTTTGCCCAGCCTGATTTTATGCATCCCTACCCTTTGTGGTCGAGCAGTCCGGTCGAGCCTAATGGACCTTCGGTTATTCTCGAGAAGGTTGATTTTCTGCCAACACCGGGGATTATGATTGCCACTCAAGCAGGGTACGTATTTTACTGGATTTAAAAAGACATCTTCTACACATTGCGAGCAGAGTACGAGCTATCTCGAAAAGAGGCGGAAGTTCTTGCACGATCATTAACGCTGATCAAGTGATTGCGCCTGAAAAAAATCAATGTGAATTCCTTTGCAAGGATACCAGGAGTCAAATACGATGCCAACGCTCTATATTTATGCCCCTGTGAGTGGACAACTCGTCTCACTTGATTGTTATTGCAGCAAAGCTGGATGCAATTCTACACCACCCTGTGGACCCAGTGGATGCACCCATACGATTGTCGGAGGGGCAGGGTTTAGTTCGCCAATTGATATGGGTTGGTTCTCAAATGGGACTATCATCCGCTTTCGCGCCAGTTCCGGAGTGCAAAGCATTGAAATTGAATATATTTCTAATGTCTGTGCTTCCGTAGGCTCACCTTGGACAGATGGCATCAAAGTTCACATGTATCGCTTTCAGAACCGTAGCTGCTATATGGGTACAATTTTGTATGGACACTTGAAAAGGCGAGTCCGCTTCGTGGCGGATGGGGCTTGGTTCAATTATCCGTCTGGCGGATGGGCTCAACCTATAGGAAAACTCCCAGCAGATTGCCTTTGCGGCTGTTCAACCGGTATTCATATCCATATGGAGACGAATGTTGGAACGCGGACTAGCCAATCTTGCGGCAACTCGCTAACCACTAGCAGTTGGATTTACAGTTGGTTCTGGAACGATGGATGGTGTTAAGGATGGGTATGTCTCAAACAGCAATGAAAATGTTTTACCTTTTCATTGTCGTACTTTTCATTCAGGCGTGTGCGCGGACTGAACCGATGGATCTTTCAAGTGATCAACCAACGGCACTTTCTAGTGTGGCGCTATCATCCAGTCCCACATCTTTATATGAACCCACGCGCGCAGAACCATCACCAACGTTAAAGACAACAAATATTAACTCGCCACTCCCAGTGTTACCTACACCGACCAAGAGCCGTACGGCAAAAACCCGTTTGGATGGTCCAAGCGGTAATCCGTCCATCTCTGCAGACGGGCGCTTTATCGCATTTGAATCCGACGCGAGCAATCTCGTGCCAGATGATCACAACAACGAGTCTGATATCTTTGTTTATGATCGCGTCGCGGCTACATTAGAGCGGATTAGCAAATCTAGTGATGGTGTCGAAGCGAATGGTGAAAGCTTCAATCCAAGTTTGTCGGCGGACGGTCGTTATATTGCGTTTATGTCTTGGGCGAGTAACTTGGTGGCAAACGATACGAATCAACTAGCAGACCCACCTCCCACCAATGCTCCTGATATTTTCGTTCGAGACCGCGCAACAGGAAAAACTGAGAGGGTTAGCCTCGCAAGCGACGGCACCCAAGCCAATGAGCGAAGCGATAACTCCTCCATTTCAGGAAATGGGCGTTGGGTTGTCTTTGTATCGTGGGCGACGAATCTAGTCTCCGACGACACAAACGGGACGCCGGATGTGTTTGTTCACGATCGTGAAACTGGAATCACAGAGCGTGTCAGTATAGCTAGTGGTGGAGACCAGGGTAACGGTTGGAGCTATGCGCCAGTGATTTCAGAGGACGGCAATTCGATTGCGTTTGTTTCGCAGGCCAAGAACTTGGCGCCAGATGCGTCACCGCAGTTCTGTAGTGTCTTTGTTCACAACCGAACAAACCACGAAACAAGTTTGGTGAGTGTTGATGAGGAAAATCATGTTCTTCTGGCAGGCGGACCAAGTCTCTCGGCAAATGCAAGCAAAGTGGGATTTTGGAATAACAATGTGTATATGCGTGATCTCGAATTAGCTCACACTGTTCTAGTCGCTTCCAATGTCTTGAAGGGGGGTAATGGAGGGAACTGCAACGTAGGTGGTATAAGTCTTTCGGGCGATGGTCGGTGGATTGCCTATGCTTCACAAAACCCGACCGGAAATGTACTTGATGTTTTCCTGTTTGCTCTAGATAAGAATCAGTATACTCAAATTACAGGCGGAAATGCATCAAGTAATCATCCCGCGCTTTCAGCCGACGGGAGGTGGCTTGCCTTTCAATCGCGCGCAACCAATCTTACTATCCAAGACACGAACAAGGTTCAGGATATCTTTCTTTACGATCGCGTGACTGAAAAAATAATTCTTGTCAGCAAGCCAAGCAAGTGATCATCCAAGCGCGGCCATTCGACACTCTCATCAAGATAGAACAAACCGAAAACCAAGAGTTAATCTATGTATCACGGCTACACTGGCACGATTCTACGCATTGATTTAACGCGACAGCGCATCGCGCGTGAAGAGTTGGATTTGTCGCTCGCGGAAAAATTTGTCGGCGGACGCGGGCTGACTTCGTATTTGCTGTACCGCGAAATGGACCCCGCGACCGACGCGCTCAGTCCCGAAAATAAATTAATGTTCGGCACGGGACCGTTGACGGGAACGGGCGCGGTGGCGGCATCGCGCTACGTCGTCGTGTGCAAAGCGCCGTTGACGGGGACGATTGCGTGTTCCAATTCGGGCGGCTTTTTTGGACCCGAAATGAAATTCGCGGGCTATGACATTATCATCCTTGAAGGCAAAGCGAGTGCGCCGACGTATCTCTACATTCACGACAGCCAAGTTGAATTTCGCTCCGCCGCGCATTTGTGGGGCATGACGCCCGAAGAAACCGACGCGGCGGTTCGCAATGAAACGAGCGCGCACGCCAAAGTCGCGTGCATCGGACCCGGCGGCGAAAAGTTATCGCTGCTGTCCGGCGTGGTGAATGACCGCGCGCGCCTCGCCGCGCGTTCGGGCGTCGGCGCGGTGATGGGTTCAAAAAATTTGAAAGCGATTGCGGTGCGCGGCACGGGAACGATTCAACTCGCGGACGCGGAAGGATTTTGGTACGCCGCGCTTGACACGTTGAAAAAAATCGTCAACGACCCCGTTTCGTTCGGCAGTTTCCGCGCGTATGGCACGGCGAACCTCGTGAACCTCATCAACGAAATGGGCGCGTATCCGACGCGCAATTTTTTGGAAGAAGTATTTCAGGGCGCGGCGGCGACGAGCGGCGAGGCGATTAGCGAACAAATTTTGTTGAAAAATCGCGCGTGCTTTGCGTGTCCGATTGCTTGCACGCGTGTGAGCGAAGTAAAAGAGGGCCCGTACAAAGGACGCGGCGAAGGTCCCGAATACGAAACGACGTGGTCGTTCGGCGCGCTGTGCGGCGTCTCGAATCTCGACGCGATTGCCAAAGCGCATTACCTCTGCGGCGATTACGGACTCGACGCAATGTCGGCGGGTTCCACCGTCGCGTGCGCGATGGAATTGTTTGAAAGCGGTTACGTTCCCGAAAGCGACATCGGTTTTCCATTGCGTTTCGGCGACCACGACGCGATGCTGCGCGCGGTCTACATGATGGGCGAACGCGACGGCGAATTTGGCGCGCTGATGGCGGACGGCAGTTATCGGCTCGCGGAACATTACGGACATCCCGAACTTTTTATGGGCGTGAAAAAATTGGAGATGGCGGCGTACAGCCCGCGCGTCTTTCAAGGCATGGCGCTGCATTATGCCACGTCGAATCGCGGCGCGTGTCATGTGCGCGGCAACACCGTCGCGGCGGAATTGTACGGCATTCCGAAATATGTGCCGCCCGAAACTTTGGAAGGCAAAGAAGAACTCGTGCGCCGTCCGTTTCAAAACTCCACCGCGTTCGTGGACTCGACGGGCATCTGCTTGTTCAGCAAATTCGCCATCACGCACCGCGAAATCGTTTCGATGATGGCGCCCGCGACGGGGATTGATTTCACCTTTGACAAATCCATCGCGCAAGGCGACCGCATCTGGAATCTGGAAAAACTTTTTAATTTGCGCGCGGGTCTCACTGCCGCCGACGACAAACTCCCCGACCGCATGCACGAACCCGTCCCCGGCGGACCGCGCGCGGGCAGTCGCGCGGAATTGCAAGACCATTTGCAAACGTACTATCAGCTGCGCGGCTGGGACGAACGCGGCGTGCCCACGCGCGAAAAATTGGACGAGTTGGGGTTGGAAGATTTGTGGGGAGTGGTCAGTTGACCATCCACGTCAAACTCTACGCCGGGCTGCGCCGTTACAAACCGGAGGTTCCAATCGGCACGAGTTTTGCGTGTACGCTGCCAAAAGATTTGACGCTCGCGCGCTTGTTTGAGGAATTGAACTTGCCGTCGGGGATTGTGGCGATTGCGTTGGTGAATGGCATCGCGCGCGACGGCGAATATATTTTGCGTGAGGACGACCAAGTGGCGTTGTGGCCCCCGATTGCGGGCGGTTAATCGAGTGTGGTATGATATTCGCGCTTACGTTTAGCAAAGGAGCGCGCGATGCCCAGTCCTTTTCCGGGGATGGACCCGTATCTCGAAGACCCTGCGTTGTGGCAAGATGTTCATCAACGCTTGATTACATATATTGCGGATTCACTTCAATCGGATGTTCGTCCGCGTTATCACGCGCGGATTGGCGAACGGTTATACGTTGTTCAAACCGGGCGCAGCATTTATCCCGACGTAACAATCGTTCAGCGCCCGCGTAAGGAGCCGGGCGTCGGCGCGGCAGTTCTCGCGCCCGACACGCCTATTCGCGTGAGTTTACCGCCGGACGAGGTGCGGCAGGTGTATGTCGAAATTGTTGATCTTGCGCGCGGCGAAGAGGTTGTCACGATGATTGAGGTTCTCAGTCCTCCTGACAAGACACTCGGCAAAGACGATAACCAATATCGGCGCAAACAAGAGGACGTGTTAGCCAGTCCCGCGAATCTCGTCGAAATTGATTTATTGCGCGGCGGCATTCACACTATCGCCGTCCCCGCCGATTATATGATTCTGCTCGAGCCGTGGCATTACGCCGTCAGCATCAGCCGCGCCGAAAAGCGACACGAGGCAGAACTTTATCCCATCAATCTGCGTCAGCGTTTGCCGCGCATTGGAATTCCGCTCCTTTCCCCCGACCCCGATGTGACGCTTGATCTCCAAGCCGTGTTTGAACGCTGTTACGAAAATGGCGCATACGGAGATTTGGTGAATTACAAACGTCCCCCCAAATTGCCGCTCGACGCGGAAGATGTCGAGTGGGCGGCGACTTTGTTGGAAAAAAACTGAACTCTTTTCATGGTTGCAAAACCGTGAGCTCCGCAAACTCATCCGCCCGCAATTTCTCGAATTCCTTTTGCGGCACCTTCAAGTATTCCCAATCCGTCCCCGTCAACCGCGTCGCATTCTCGCACCAAAGAATCGCGGCGCGGTCTTTGTTTGCCACGTCCACATCCTCGCGCCCTTTCGTCTCGACCAGCCAATGCGCGCCCGCTTCCGTCACCGCGACGAAATCGGGTTCGTAATAGCGCAAATTGTTATTCGAGTCGGTGTACTCGATGGCGAAATTGAATTGTTCGGGCAACTTGGCAAAGCGCGCAATGTCGTTCGCCTGTTCCAAAAATTTGGCGAACGCTTTTTCAAATTCATTGCCGCACGGGACGAGATTGAAAACCGTTTTGGTCGCGGACAGCGTCGGGCGCGCATACGGGAACGGCGGCGTCTCGGACAATTTGCGCGCGTCGCCCGCCAATTCGGGCGTCAATTCTTGCACCACCAGCGGACGCAATGCTTGCACAAATGTTTTCACCGTCACATACGCGGCGACGTTCGAATTGATCGCTTTGATGATGGCGGCGTCGTCCAAGTCCACCAGTTCGCCGAACGCGCGCGTTTCCAAAAATTCGCGCACCTTGGGCGCGAGCGCGGCAAATTGCGACGGCAGTTTTACATCTTGCGCGATGCGTTTGGCGTAATACGAAATAATTTCTTGCGCCGTTTGCGCTTCGGGCATGATGTAATCGCGCTCGACCAATTTTTGCAGCGTCAAAAAATCATAGCCCTCGTAGCGAAATGTTTTTTGCGCGGCGTCGCTCGCTTTGCGCGGCAGCGTCGGACATTGCATCGCGGATATATCCAGCCCCGCGATTTCTTCCGCGAGTGTTTTCTTGCGCGCGAGAATCGGCGACAGCACGGGCATTGCAATGTCCTTGTCCAACTTGTCCGCATCGGGCGCAATCGTCGTGATCGAGAGTTTGTCTTTGCCGACCTCGAACGTGTCGAACGCGATTTCTTCTTCTTTTTCCAACTGCTCGACAAATTCGATAAATGCCTTGTTCCCAATCACGTCCACGCGTTCGACGTAATCGGTTGCCAACGCGCGAAACATTTTTCGCAAGCCGCGCCCTACCGTTTGTTCGGGCAAGATGTTTGCTTTGGATGAATACGGGCGCAAGCCAACCACTACCGTCACATTTTGCACATCCCAACCTTCGCGCAGCATCAACACGCTGACGATGGCGTTGATGGGATTTTCTTGTGAATCCACTTCGCGCGCTGCTTTGCGCGCATTGTCCAAATCTTTTTTGGAAACTTCGCCCGACCTATCGGTGTGAATCGTGAGACATTTTTCGCCGCCGAATTCGCTTGGATACGTGCGCTTGAGCCAATCCTCGACATCATCCGCCTCGTCCGTCGTATTCAGCATCACAAACAAAATCGGTTTTTTGTTCAACGGCTCGAGTTGTTTCACATATTCGCGCCAACGTTCGACGCCCGCCGTGAGATACGCCTTGTAACGCACACTCGCGATATCCGATTTCGCTTCTTGGATGCCGCTCGCAATCCCTTTGAGCGGACGCTTGACGATATTATCAAGAATCGCTTGCTTGAGCGGATAATCAAACACCGTCCACGTAAAGAGCGCGCCCTTGCTGTAACGCGGCGTCGCGCTGAAATCCAACTGCATATTCAAACGTGACAGGTCTTGGAGACCTGTCACGTTTGTATGTAATCGTCGAATCGCGCGATTCCATTCGCTCTCCTCATCGTGCGTGTGATGCGCCTCGTCATTTATTACCATCACCGCGCCGCCGCGCGCCGCAATGCGTTTGTCGAAACCTTCCACCTCGTTCATTTGCGCGGGCGGTTTCGGTCCCAAAACGGCAGTCATCACGTCCGGTTCGTCGTCCTCTTTTGCCGCGCGTTCGTAAAATTGCTGAATGTTGGTGAGATAGAGCGCGCCTTGCGAACTCGCGCGTTCGCCGTCGCCGCGCATATAAAAATCCATGTCCCAAAAAATTTGCAATTCGGGCGGAATGAGCGGGTCAGTCCGAAAGACGCGCCCATTTTCAAAATCAAATTTCAAGCGTTCAAACACAATCACGTTCGGCGCGAGCAGCAAAAATGTTTTGGCGTAATCATCGCGCGGCTCCGCCACCGCGTTAAAAAATTGCCATGCCACCGCGAGCGACATCACTTTGGTCTTGCCGCTGCCCGTCGCCATTTTCACGCCATAGCGCGCAAACAAATCGTATTGCAGCAGACGCAAATCTTTTACTTTGTCCGCGTAGGTTTCCACCAACGCTTTGTGCGTGCGCACCTGCGCGACTTCGTACAAATAAATCAACGTCTCGATGGCTTCGCGCTGCGCGTCGTAATAAAAAAACGCGCGCCCATTCGCCGTGCGGTGGTCGGTCTTGAACCAATAATTCAAAAGAATTTTTGAAGTGTCCGTCGCGCCCTTGTAATTTCCTGCGCGCCACTCACGCACCGCCTCTTTGATGGCAGGCACCGTCGGCGCCGTCTTGAACGCGGGTTCGAGGAGCGAGGGTTGGATGGAAGATGTTTTTTTGCGTGTGGGCATAATTTGATTTACTCTTCAGCGCGCTCCAAAAAATCAACTAACGTCCGAACGCGATGATGTTCTTTTTGATTCTTGATGTATTCCACCACCCGCGGGATTTCCGCTTTACGAATCGTCACAACACCGTATCCATCTTGCCAATACAATGTTTCACCCAAACCGCTGACCTTGTTAATATAATGCGATGACGCGCCCTTTAAGTTTTTGGCGGCATCCGCGACAAGCATCGAAGGCGTCAACGCAATCAATACGTGGATATGATTCTCCGCGCCATTGACGGCATACAAAACGTATTTCAATTCCTTGCATTTGCTGCCGATGTATGGAAATAAACGCGCTTCGACAGTTGGCGTCAATAACGCTTCCCGATTCTTGGTTGCCCAAATGAAATGGTAAAACAATTGATGGAAAACACCCGCGCGCGGCATATTACCCTCCAATCACAACCGCCATCGAATCCAGTATCAGCCCCCACCGCCATCGAATCCGCCGTAAGCGGCGACAATTCGACGGCTACCCTTTTCAAACCCGCCGTGCGGGTTTCCCATGCACAGCCGTCGGTTTCCAACCGATGGCGTTCCCCCACCGATCGCGTTCCCGACGGATCGCGGTCCAACAAATCGCGTTCCAACCACCGCCATCGTTCCCCACCGCCATCGAATCCGCCGTAAGCGGCGGCAATTCGACGGCTACCCTTCTCA
>JAJTXZ010000028.1 GCA_021463195.1 Anaerolineae bacterium | reverse complement strand
AGACCTTTGGGGTTTTCGACGCGGGTGCGCCAAACCAAGCAAATTGCCCAGAAACCCCAAAGGTCTTTCGACCAAGTACTCTGTTAAAGATGCACTAGCCAAGCCATTCGCCGCATCTTGGATCTGCGCCGTTCCAGCCAAAACTAGGCGCCTAATCCGACAGGAACAAAAATAAAGTTTTTTATATCTATATACTCGCGTATTTTATCATGGAATTGTAATTTTACAAGCGCGATTTTCGCGCGTTTGCCGGAGTTTCAGACCCCAAGGGTTTTCTGCGATAGAGTTCATCGCCAAACCCTTGGGGTCTGGAACTCGGGGCGATCACCAGTCATCGGTTGGTTGACGATTTGCGCGACCCGTCCTAGAATGTTAAACAGTTTATTCCGCCCCACCGAGGTTAAATTCATGCCCACACCCAATCCCGCGATCCAAAAATCGCTCGACGACGCGCGGCAACAGCTCGCCGCCGCCAAAGCCGAAAAGGCGCGGCTCTTTCCGCCGAACACGGACCCGCTCGGCGCGCCCGATAAATTCCCGCGCGATTATTCGTCCGCGCAAATCGAACAGCATCGTCAACTCAATGAACAAATCGAACGACTGGAACAGCGCGTAGATGAATTGGAATTGCAGTTGTATACCAAATGAACGCGCCCGTTTCCCTTAAACCCAACGGCATCGTGGTGGATTTGCCGCAGCGACGTCTGCAAATCAACTGGAACGACGCCGCCGCGAGCGTGTACGATTTTGACACGCTGCGCCGCGCCTGTCCATGCGCCGCGTGTCGGCCCTGGATTCATGACATGCTGACCGATGCCACGCCGCGCGAAATTTCGGACGAAACGCGCAACGCCGTCGGCGAGCTCGCGTCGCTCCAAGACATTCAGCCCGTCGGCGCGTACGCGCTCCATTTCAACTGGGCGGACGGCCACACGTCGGGCATTTATGATTGGAATTATTTGCGCGCGCTCGCCGAGACGGCGACGTAATCACATGAATAATCAACCCGTCAAACTTTTGCTCGCCTACGACATTCCCGAACAGGCGCAAGAAACGTATTATCGTTTCGTGACCGGCGAATTTGTGCCGCAGGTCAATCACGTCGGGCTCGAACTCGCCGAAGTGTGGGAAACCGTGTATGGCGCTTATCCGCGGCGGCTCATCGTGTTCGTCGCCACCGATGCCGCCGCGTGCAAACAAGCGCTGCAAAGCGAACGTTTTCAACGGCTCGAGAAAAAATTATTGCGCTTTGTCAAAAATTACAGCAAACGCATGGTGCCGTACAAAAACCAATTTCAATTCTAGACCCGTTTCCGATTTGGGTCAGACCTTTCGGGTTTTCGGAAACCCGAAAGGTCTTTTGCCCACATATTGCGCTATCCGCCGCACGGCATACACACATATTCCCGCATCACCAGCCGACAGCAATGACTGCAGCACTGGCTATCGGTCGCGCAGGACGAACCATTGGGCGCGCAGGACACGCCCTGATTTATGCTCGGCGCGCCAATCGAAAGAATACTCGGCAAAAGTCCCGCCGCGCCAACCCAACCGGCGCGCCGCAAAAAATCGCGCCGCGACAAAAAAGTATAGCGCGTCGGCGGAACGATTTTCTCTTGCAATAAATTCCGCGCGGACAATTCCGCGAGCGCGTACCACACGAGCGCCGTGGCATCCGCCAGCTGCAGCTCGCGCGCGAGCTGCGCCGCGATGTCCGCGACCGAATTTTTGCCATCGCAATATAGCCACACCCGTCGCGCGGTGTCATTCAAACAGTTCGCGACATCGGCATCCAAATCATACGTGAGCGCTTCCACGCCCACTGTTTCGACCACCAAACGCGCCGCGCGTGCGCGGGGAAAAATCGCGTCATCCATCTCAGTCTCGCATCCTTTACGCCCCCCCTTGCAAATCATCGCGCCTATACTGCGTCAACAAATCTGGTGATTGCCCGGATTTCCAGACCCTAAGGGTTTTCGAAAACCCTTAGGGTCTGGAAATCCGCTGCGTTTTCGAGATGTGGGCAATCACCAGAACAAGTGGGTTACTCTCACCTTGCCAAAAGCGCGTAAACGAACGCGCGGCATAAACAATCTTCTTGCCGGAAAAATCGTTTGACGCCGCGCGCAAAAATTCGCGCTAGAATAACTTTGGCATTTGCAGCCCCGGCCAGAGCGCCATCACGACCAGATGCAAAATGATGCCGAGCAAATACAACATCCCAAAGCGCCGATTGTGAATGAATGCGGCGCTGACAAAATAAAGGGGCCAGCGAATCGCCCAAGACGGCGGCGTCGCGGGCTTGGGCGCGCCCAAGAGGCGCCACACCCACGCGGCGAGCGGCAGCGCGAACGCGACCAATAAAATTGTCGGCAAGAAAATGCCCATCGCCACGAGAACAAGCGGCAAAAGATACATCAACGCGATTAACGCGCGCGTCACCCGGCGCGCGTTGCGGTCGCCAAGCAAAACGACCAGCGTATGCGTTTTATTGCTCGCGTCAAAATCCACCTTGTCGAGATGTTTGCCAAACAGCACCGTGGTCACGCCGAGCGCGTACGGCAGCGATGCCGCCAGCGTCCACCACGGCAGCGTTTGCGTTTGAATATAATACGCGCCGCCCACCATCAAGGGGCCCCACACCAACAACACCGCGATTTCACCCAAGCCGCGATATTTGAGCGGAAACGGATCGCCCGCGTAAAAAAGCAAAATCGCCGCGCCCAAACCCATAAAGACCAATACGCCCGCGCCCGCCACATACGCGAGATAAAGACCAATCGCCGCCGCGCACGCCAGAATAATGCCCGTGCCGAGCAGCAGCTGCCGTTTGGTGAATTCGCCAGTTACAAACGCCTGCGCGCTGTATCTCACGCGCGGCGAATCGGGCGAATCAATCCCATGCCGCGCGTCCCAATAATCGTTCACCAAATTGCTGCCCGCGTGCGCCAACACCAAGCCCAGCGCGGTCAACAGCGTCAACCCCAACGAGAATTGACTCGGCGCGCCGACCAAGACCAGCAAGCCGCCGAGCAAACCCGAAATCAACGACATGACGACGACCGACGCGCGCGAAGCGATGAGCCAACGCGTAAGCGCGTCGGGATGTTCATCCGCGCCAAATTTGGGCAGCGTGTACAACGCCGGCAGCCAATACTGCGGCGTCAAACCTTTTTTCGCGTTTACAATGTCTTGCGCCATTTTCTTGACTCCTCGCGCCGATAGCGCGCAACGCTAAAATTTTAATTTTGAAACATCGCAAAACTTTTTTCATTTCGCTCGCGCTCGGCGAAACGCGCGCCCTGCCGCCAGCGCATCCCAGCTTGCTCATGTCGTCGCGCGCAGCGCGAACGCGCGCGCGGCGGCGCGGCGCGCCAAATCATCCGCCGAGATTTCGGTCTCGCCTGCCGCGCGCAAATCCGCCGTCGCCAAAACCGCGCGCAGCGCCAACGTCGCGGCAAAGGGACTGCGCGCGCGCAGCATGCCAAAATCGGATGTGTCGCGCGCGTCGCGCACGCGCGGCGCGGTCAACGCTGGCGCGCGCGCGGCGGCGCGCGTTTGCCATTTCAAAAAATCGGACGCGGTTAAAACATACGCGTCCGACAAATTCCACAACAACCACGCGCGCAGCGTGCCAGCCATCACCGGCGCGGCGCGTTCTCGAAAGCGCGCGGGAACCGTCCAAGCGTCCCCGTCCAAAAAACCCGCCGCGTCCACCACGCCCGCGTTGTCCTGCCACACGCACCACGCGTCATCGTCGCTCACCAACACGCACGCCGCCAATTCGCGCGGCTGCGTGCGTCCAATATCAAAACACGCGGCGGTCACGCGTTTCGTTTGGAACCAAACTTCCGCCGGATCGAACGCGCCGTGAGCGCATTGAAAAGTCTTGTGCGCCGACGAAGCGACCTGCGCGTCGCGCGTCACCAGCGCGGCGCGCACCAGATTGGATTGCGCCGAGAGGACGAGGAGAAAACGAGCGATAGCCATGATGCTTGACGCGCACGCAAACTCGCGTATGCTTTAATACTTGGACCCGTCGCTCGCCGCCGCGACCTTTTCGCCGCGCGCGGCTTGAACGATTTTCACGCCCGCGCTCGCGCCAATGCGCGTCGCGCCCGCTTGGATCATCTCTTGCGCCTGCGCGAAATCGCGGATGCCGCCCGCCGCCTTGATGCCGAGATTGGGTCCGACCGTGTCGCGCATCAACGCGACATCGTGCGCCGTCGCGCCGCCCGAACCAAAGCCCGTTGATGTTTTGACAAAATCCGCGCCCGCCGTTTGCGCCAGACGCGAGGCGCGCGCTTTTTCTTCATCCGTCAACAGCGCGGTTTCGATAATGACTTTGACCAGCGCGCCCGCGCGATGCGCCGCCTCAACCACATCGCGAATATCTTGGCGTACCAAATCATCGTGTTTGGCTTTGAGTTCGCCGACGTTAATCACCATATCAATTTCGGTCGCGCCGTCCACGCACGCCTGTTCCGTCTCGAACACTTTGGTCGCGGTCGTATGCGCGCCGAGCGGAAAACCGACGACCGTCGCCACTTGGACGTCGCTGCCGCGCAACAACTCGGCGCACTGTTTCACAAACGGCGGATTGACGCATACGGCGGCGAAATGAAATTCGCGCGCCTCTTGACACAACTTTGCGATTTCCGCCGGCGTCGCGTCCGGTTTCAACAGCGTATGGTCAATATAGCCGGCGATGTCTTTTGGCACATCGGACGCGTTCACGCCGCGCGCGGTGAGGCGCGTCGCGCCCGCGTCGAGAATGCGTCGCGCGCGTCCTTCGCACATGACCGCGCAGACGCCGCAATCCACGCACAAACCGCCCGCCGCGTCGTCGCACACTTTGCGCGCCTGCGCCTGCAGCGCGCGCGTAATCGCGTCGGTGAGTTCTTGAATCAGCAGAGTAAGGTCAGACATATTCGCCTATCTTGTTTTCGTTCACTTGCGCAGATATCGCCGCTCGATTTCCATAATTTTCGCGACGCGCTTTTGGTGGCGCGGTTCGACGCATTCGGTCGTCAAAAAAATATGGACGATTTCGAGCGCGGTCGCTTCATCCGTCATTTTCGCGCCGAGCGTCAAAATATTCGCGTCGTTGTGTTCGCGCGCGTTGCGCGCCATGTTCACCGCGTTGCAATTCGCCGCGCGCGCGCCCGGGACTTTGTTCGCCGCCATCGCCGAGCCGATGCCCGCGCCATCAATCAAAATGCCGCGCCACGCCGCGCCCGCGCCGACCAATTTCGCGACGGCGTACGCCAGATCGGGATAATCCACCGGGTCGGCGGAAAACGTTCCGCAATCCAAAACGCGATAACCGCGCGCGACGAGCGTTTGAAGCAAAACACGCTTGAGCGCAAAGCCGCCGTGGTCCGCGCCAAGCGCCACCGTCAACGCGTCGGCGGCTGACGGCGCGAGAGCAGCGCCTTGCTCGCGCAAAACACGTTCCACAATCTCGCGCACGCGCGCGGCGAGTTGCTCATCCATCATGAAAAAAATCGAGCGCGGGCGGCTGATTGATTTTCGCCGCAGACCTCCGCGCGCGACCTCATTTCGACGCGTATGTATAATCTTGGATAATCGCCCATTCGTCGGGGGGCCAATAGCTGACCCACGCTTTGCCGATAATATTTTTCGCGGGCAACATGCCCCACGCGTGCGAATCGGACGACTCGGGCCGATTGTCGCCCAACACAAAATATTCGTCGGGCGGAATTGTCACGGGGCCCCAGTCGTAATTGGCAAAGTTGTAGGGATACGGTTCCGGCACGCGCACATCATTCACGAAAATTTTGCCGGCGCGGATTTGAACTTTTTCGCCGGGCAAGCCGATGACGCGTTTGATAAAATTCTTTTTGGGATTCAGCGGATATTGAAAAATGACCACATCGCCGCGTTCCGGTTGACCCAACAAATAATTCAGACGGCTCACCAACAAAAATTGACCGTCATGGAAATTCGGCTCCATCGAATATCCTTCGATGCGGTAATTTTCGACGGCGAACCGAATCATGAAAAATATGACGAGCGTCAACAACACGGTCTCGACCAATTCGCGCGTCGCATTGCCCCAGTTGCTTCGAGGCGGCGCCGGCGCGGTCGTTTCAGAGAGCGGCGGCGGATTAGCCAAAGGATAATTATTGACCGTAGGGGTCGGTTCAAAATCATAACGATTCGCAGGTTCCAAAATCAAACTCCTCTCGCCGCGACGCAGCGCGCGCAGCGACCAAATTATAACGGAATCAAAACGCGCTGGCAAACCGCGTCGGTCTCTACCATAACGTATCCAGATAAAGGACAAATTAAAACGAATCGAATTCGCGGCAATCCATCTATCGCGCGTTTCGACAAACGTTTCAGCGCGTCCGACGTTGGCGCGCGCCTGCCCCGCGAATTATATGACACATGCCTCTTGCTTGCAGGCGCGGTTTGCGTTACAATCGCCCCTAATGTCAATGCCGACAAACTGCTCGCTTTCCCCTACGCGCGCGCGCCGCGCGAATTTTTTTCAGGAATATTTTACATGGATTTGAAACGCACTCCGCTCTACGATACGCATCGCGCGCTCGGCGCGAAAATGGTGGAATTCGGCGGCTGGGAGATGCCAGTGCAGTATCAAGGCATTCTCGACGAACATCGCGCCGTGCGCAACGCGGCGGGCTTGTTCGACATTGACCACATGGGTCAAGTGCGCGTGACGGGCGCCGACGCGTTGAAATTTCTCAATCATCTGCTCACCGCGAATTTTTCCGACATGGAAATCAACTCGGCAAAATACGCGGTGATGTGTTATGCCGATGGCACATGCGTGGATGATACGTTTGTGTATCGTCTGAAAAATGAATATATGGTCGTCGTCAACGCGGGCAATCGCGACAAAGATAACGCGTGGATCAAAGCGCAAGCGGCGGGATTCGATATTGAATTAAAAGACGTGAGCGACGAATTTTACATGCTCGCGTTTCAAGGACCGAAAGCGGAAGCGGTTTTGCAAAAACTCGGAACATTCAATGTCGCGGATTTGCAATATCGTCACGCGCGCGAATTTTCGCTTGGCAGCGAACGCGGCATTATCGCGCGCACGGGCTATACCGGCGAAGATGGCTTTGAATTGTTCGTTCCCAATGCGCGCGGCAAAGAGGTGTGGGACGCGATTCTTGAGGCGGGCAAGGACGACGGCGTTTTGCCCATCGGACTCGGCGCGCGCGATTCATTGCGCTTTGAGGCAAAGTTCGCCTTGTACGGTCACGAGATTGACGCGCATACGACGCCCATCGAAGCCGCGCTCGGTTGGGCGTGCGATTTGAACAAAAATTTTATCGGGCGCGATGTTTTATTGAAACAAAAATTGGAAGGGACGACCAAGAAACTCGTCGGATTTGAAATGCTCGAACGCGGCATCGCGCGCGCGGGCTACGAAATCGCGTCGAACGGCAACGTCGTCGGCGTTGTGACAAGCGGAATGCCCGCGCCGACGCTCGAAAAAAATATCGGACTCGGCTACGTTCCGCCCGAACTCGCCAAAGTTGGCGCAGAATTCGATGTAATCATTCGCGGCAAACCGACGAAAGCGCGCGTGGTAAAAACGCCGTTTTATGCGAACAGAGCGAGAGGCAAGTAACACAATTTTTGATTTATGATTTTTGATTGTTGATTTGAAATCCAAAAATCATAAATCCCAAATCCAAAATCATAAATCGAGGTCACTCATGTCTAGCGGCAAAGAAATTTCCTATCCCAACGATGTAAAATACGCGGCATCGCACGAGTGGGTCAAAATTGACGGCGACACCGCCATCGTCGGCATCAGCGATTACGCGCAAGACGCGCTCGGCGATATTGTGTTTGTCGAATTGCCCACCGTCGGCATGGAGTTGAAAGCGGGTGATGCGTTCGGCGTCGTCGAAAGCGTAAAAGCCGCGAGCGATGTCTACATGCCCATCGGCGGCGCGATTGCGGCGACCAATGACGCGTTAAAAGACGCGCCCGAAACGGTCAACAGCGACGCGTTCGGCGCGGGCTGGCTGCTAAAAGTTTTCCCGTACAACGCGGCGGATTTGGACAAGCTGATGGACGCGGCAACGTACAAGAGCAAGATTGAGAGTGGAGAAATTCACTGAAAGTAGGAAAGCGGAATGGCAACGAATATCCTTACCTTGGAGGGTGTGATAGAGAACGGTCAAATTCGTTTCCCATCGCAGGTTCATTTGCCCGAGGGCGCGCGTGTTTTCATTATTGTTCCTGATATGCATATTCAACAACAAGCGCGTATTTATTCACCGCGTCTGAAAAATTCCGAACAGAGTCGCGATTTTGAATTGGAAGTGAGCGCGGAGAACAACAATGGCGGCGTATGACGCTGAGCATTTTGACCCAGTAATCCATCTCGAATTGACGTTTGAAGACAGAAAATTTCGCGGACAGTTTTTGATTACGCAAGATGATGTGGGCGTGTTGGGACGAAATGTGTTGAACAAAATTCCACTTGTCCTACACGGTCCGCGCCAAGAATGGTATGCATTGAAACATGAGTCATAGATTCATCCCCATCACCGACGCCGACCGCGCGCAGATGCTCAAAACCATCGGCGTCAATTCGGTTGACGATTTGTTTGACGATATTCCTCAAGACGCGCGATATCCTGAAATCAATTTGCCCGCCGCGCTTTCCGAAATGGAAATGACGCGAACGCTGCATGCCCTGGCGAATCGAAACGCGCACACCGGCGCGTACGCGTATTTTCTCGGCGCGGGCGCGTACAACCATTTCGTCCCCGCGACGGTGCCGCATCTGATTTTCCGTTCGGAATTTTATACCGCCTATACGCCGTATCAACCCGAAATTTCGCAAGGCACGCTGCAAACGATTTTTGAATATCAATCCATGCTTTGCGATTTGACGGGCATGGACGCGGCGAACGCATCGCATTACGACGCGGCGACGGCGGCGGCGGAAGCGGCGGTCATGGCAATCAATTCCGTGCGCGGCGGCAACAAAATTATCGTCTCGCCCACGCTGCATCCGCATTATCGCGAAACGATGCGAACATATTTGGAAGGGCAAAAAATCCCCATCGTCGGCGATGAGGACACATCGCTTTCGCTCAACGCCGTTCTCGACAAACATCTCGACAAGCAAACCGCGGGCGTCCTCGTCGCCAATCCCGATTTTCTCGGCAATGTGCGCGACATGAAACCGATCGCGGAACGCGTGCACGCGGCGGGCGCGCTGCTCATCGTCAGCGCGTATCCGATTGCGCTCGGCATGTATCAACCGCCCGGCGCGTACGGCGCCGACATTGTGATTGGCGAAGGACAATCGCTCGGCAATGCGCTCGGTTTCGGCGGACCGTATCTCGGCATGTTCGCGTGCAAAGAAAAATATCTGCGCCGTATGGCGGGGCGCCTCATCGGACAAACGACGGACACGCAAGGGCGGCGCGGTTTCGTGTTGACGCTCCAAGCGCGCGAGCAACATATTCGCCGCGAAAAAGCGACATCGAACATTTGCACGAACGAAGCGCTGAACGCGCTCGCCGCGTGCGTCTACATGGCGACAATGGGCAAACAGGGATTGCGCCAAGTCGCGGAACTGTGTTATCAAAAAGCGCATTACGCCGCGCAAGAAATTTCAAAACTGAACGGCTATCGCGCTCTGAACGCGGAATTTTTCAATGAATTCGTCGTCGAATGTCCGCGCCCCGTCGCCGAAATCAATCATGCGTTGTATGAACAAGGCATCATCGGCGGCTATGATTTATCGAACGATTATCCGCATCTCAAAAACGGGATGCTAATCGCCGTGACAGAGATGAATACGCGGGAACAGATTGATCATCTGGTGAACGCGCTGCGCGAGCTGTAAAGTAAAAAGTACAAAGCTAAAAGCTAAAAGTAAATTCCAAATGCGCTTTTCACTTTTAGCTTTTCATTTTTAACTTTTAGCTTGATTCAACATGGAGCGTATTGACGAGCGCACCTACAAATTTGCATTGCGAATTATCAAGCTCGTTTCATCGCTTCCGCATAACTCAACAGCGGATGTAGTTGGCAGACAGGCTTTGCATTCAGGCACATCCATCGGCGCAAACGTAGAGAAAGCATACGCAGCAGTGAGCTCTCGCGAATTCGCGCAAAAGATGAGCATCGCGCTCAAAGAAGCGCGCGAAACATATTATTGGTTGCGACTCATCAAGGATTCAGAGCTCGTCACAACAAATCGAATTGACTCGCTCATCCAAGAGGCGCTCGAAATCAAATTAATTTTGGGTAAAACCGTATTAACAAGTAAAAAGCTAAAAGGACAAAGCTAAAAGTAGCATAAGTTTCTTACTTTTAGCTTTTAGCTTTTCACTTTTAACTTTTCCATGTCAATTGTCGCAAACAAACCCGAACCCCTCATTTACGAAATGAGCAATCCCGGCGCGATCGGTTATTCGCTGCCCGAGTGCGATGTGCCAATCACGCCCTTGCCCAATCATCTATTGCGCGAGGAATTGAATTTACCCGAAGTGAGCGAAGGGGATGTCGTGCGGCATTTCACGCGTCTTTCGCAGAAAAATTATTGCGTGGACTTGGGCATTTATCCGCTCGGCTCGTGCACGATGAAATACAATCCCAAAATCAACGAAGAGGCGATTCGGCTGTTGGGCATGTCGTCCGTGCATCCGATGCAGTCCGCCGAAACCGCGCAAGGCGCGATGCAGTTGATGTACGAATTGCAAGAATATCTCGGCGCAATCAGCGGCTTGCCCGCGGTCACGCTGCAACCGGCGGCGGGCGCGCAAGGCGAACTCGTCGGCATCTTTATCATCCGCGCGTATCATCTCGCGCGCGGCGACACGGCGCGCAACCAAGTGCTGATTCCCGATTCCGCGCACGGCACGAATCCCGCGACGAGCGCGATGGCGGGCTATCAAGTCGTCGAAGTGAAATCGGACGCGCGCGGCAACATGGACTTGGATGATTTGCGCGCCAAAGTCTCGAACAAAACGGCGGGCATCATGTTCACCAACCCAAACACGCTCGGTTTGTTTGAAGAGCATGTGCGCGAGGTGAATCAGATCATTCACGACGCGGGCGGCTTGGTGTACGGCGACGGCGCGAATTTGAACGCCATTATCGGCATTGCGCGTCCCGGCGATTTGGGCTTTGACGTCATGCACACCAATTTGCACAAAACGTTCAGCGTTCCGCACGGCGGCGGCGGTCCCGGCAGCGGGCCCGTGATGGCGCGCGCCGACCTCGCGCAATTTTTGCCGAGTCCGATTGTTGTCAAGCAGGGCGACGCATACGTTTTCCAAGATCCCGCGCACAGCATCGGGCGCATCAAATCGTTTTGGGGCAATTTCCTCGCGCTCGCGCGCGCCTACACCTACATTCGCACGTACGGCAAAGAATATCTACCGGAAATCGCGGAGGTTTCCGTCCTCAACGCGAATTATCTGCTCGCGCTGATTCGTGAGGTCTATGACCCGCAAATTCCCGAACGATTGTGCAAACACGAATTTGTGTTGAACGGCACGCGTTTCAAAAAAGAGTTTGGCGTCACCACGCTCGACGTGGCGAAACGCATCATTGATTACGGCTTTTATCCGCCGACGATTTATTTTCCGCTCATCGTTCCCGAATGTTTGATGATTGAACCGACGGAAACGCAATCCAAAGCGTCGCTGGACGAATTCGCGGACACCCTTTTGAAAATCGCGGAAGAGGCGCGCGCGAATCCACAGCTCTTGCGCGACGCGCCGCACGATACGCCGGTGACGCGTTTGGATGATGTGAAAGCGGCGCGCGAACCGCTCCTCCGTTTCAAACATCCCGAACGCGCCGCAACATAAAGCGCCGCGCTGATAATCAAATGCTATAAAAAAACTCTTGCCGCAAAGTATGGCAAGAGTTTTTTTATCCCCCGGTTTATCGGGTGATTACTCATATCTCGAAAATGTAACAAACTTTCAGACCCCAAGGGTTTTCAAAAATCCTTGGGGTCTGGAAATCCGAGTAATCATCAGCGGTTCATTCCTTGACAAATATCGCGGCTGTCGCATCGCGAAAAAATTCGCGCCATTCTCCGGTCCGCGTCAACTCGCGCGCTAATGGGCGCGACGGCGGCACGATAACCCACTGCACATCGTATTGATTCAACGTGTCTTGCCAACCGGCTTCGGCGTTCAGAATCCGCAAATACTCGCGCGTCAACGCTTCGCCATAAAAATCCGTTTGCCCGTCAATGAACACGCGCTTGTGCGGAAACAAACGATAGAGCAAATAACCGCCCCACGTAAATTCATTGAACATTTCGCCGGGCGGCAAATCTTTTTCCAACGCGTTGACCGCCGCGACCGGAAAATGTTCCGCGCGAAATGTATTGCCCTCGCCGCGCAGGTCAAATACCGCGCCGTTCGCTTGCAGCCATATCAACAATGCCGCGCCGCCGACGCCCAACGCCCAACCCGACGCGCGCGGCGCCAGCGCATCCAAATTTCGCAGCGGCGCCTCGAGCGCCGGCGCGCGCGCCCACAGCCATAACTGACTTGGCAGCGTCAGCGCGAGCAGCGTCACTTGCGCGTAAAGCGGAATATTGCGCGCGCTGTACAACGCGAGCAGCGTCCATAAAATCACGAGCAGCGTGTGCGCCCACGGCGCGTTCCAGCGCGCGCGCGCGCCCAATAACAGCGGCCACACAAGCAGCAGCGCAAACGGATAGGTCGCGGCGTTGTGAAAATTCGGACTCTGATATTCGACCGTCAAATCTACAAGCAAACGACTTTCCACATAACCAAATCCGTGCCGCAGCGTTTGCGCGCCCGACGGATTCACAAACGACGCCAGTGTCAACGCCAGCAATAACGCAAAATAGATTCGCGCGACGCGCCAGCGCTTTTCCAAGAGCGCGCCGATGCCAAACACCGCCGCCAAAATCAACCCAAATACAAATGCGCCATGCAGATTCGCCCAGAGAATCATTAAAATCGGCAGCGGCAGCAGAATGCGCCAATCGCCGCGTCGGCGAAAAATTTCCAGCAATACAAGTTCAAGCGTAAAAAATAACAGCGAGAACATGTGCGGACGCGGCAGTTGATGAATAAACCCCGCGAAATAGGCAAAGAGCGCGACGAAAAACGCGATGAGCGCGTTCACCCCTAGCGCGCGCAAACCGACCGCCAACGCGAAATACGTCAGCGCAATCAATAGCGCCGTCAACCACGCCACGCCGTTCAAACCCGCGCTGCGATGCGCCCACGCGAATATCGCTTCGCTCAACCATTCGTGCGGCACCAATTCCGCGTCAAAACGGGTGTGCGAAAAAACATCGCGCGTCGGAATCGCGCGGGTATCGAGGATGTAATTGCCGACGGTGATATGTCGCCCCAAATCGCCATCGCTGTTGAGCGCATCGGGCATAAACCACAATGCCAGCCAAAAAATCAGCGCAAACAAAAGAATTTCAGGCGCAGGCAACAACGCGCGGCGAACAATGTCGAATCGTTTCACGCCTCCATTATCCACACGCGAAACATAAAATCAAAACCTATCCTTTTGGGGATTATGCCGCCGCGCCGCGAGCGCTATAATTGTTTTTCGCTCTATAGACCTTCAGGTTTGGTTTTGGAAAGCTATGCCAAGACCCTTCGGGTTTCCGGAAACTCGAAGGGTCTGACAGACCAAAACCTTTTCTGAACCTCTATAGTCGTTTGCCAAGGAGGGTCCATGCACACAGGCGGTTGGTGGCAATACATTCAGTACGACGAAAAAGACAAGACACAACTTTCGCTTCCGCTTTTGCGGCGCGTCGCGCAATTCGCGCGCCCGTACGCGCCGCGCTTGGGTTTGCTGCTCGGCGCGATTCTAATTTCCGCGTTGATTGGGCTTATCCCGCCTTTGCTCTATCGCGCCATCATTGACAACGCCATCGCGCAAAATAATTTGCAACTGCTTGCGCTGCTCTCGCTCGGGCTCGTGCTAGTTCCATTAGTAGACGGACTCATTGGCGTGGGACAACGTTATCTCTCTTCGCGCGTCGGCGAAAGTCTCATCGCCGATTTACGCAAAACGTTGTACGAACACATGCAAAACATGTCGCTCCGTTTTTTCACCAATGTCAAAACGGGCGAACTCATTTCGCGGCTCGATAACGACGTCATCGGCGCGCAACGCGCCGTAACCGGCACATTCATCAGCATCATTACAAACGCGATTGATGTAATACTTATTCTCGGCGTGATGATTGCGCTCGATTGGCGCTTGACGCTTTTGAGTCTGCTTGTGATTCCGCTTTTCATTTTGCCCGCGCGCCGCGTGGGCCTCGTCCTCAGAAAACTGGTCAAGCGTCAATATCAACTCAACGCCGAACTCGACGCGCAACTGGCTGAAACGTTGAACGTCAGCGGCGCGCTGTTGACGAAATTATTCGGACGCCAAAAATACGAAGCGCAAAAATTCGGCGCCAATTCCGAAATGTTGGCAGATATTGGCGTGGAGCAGGCGCTCGTCGGGCGCGGCTTGTTTCTCATGCTCGGACTCGTCGCGGCAGTTGGCACGGCGATCGTCTATTTCGGCGGCGGCGTCCTCGTCATGCAAGGCGCGTTCACAGTCGGCACAATCATCGCTTTTGCCGCGTATTTGGGACAGTTGTACGGTCCCATCTCGACGTTAATCAATTCGCGTGTGGATTTGGCGACCTCGCTGGTTTCGTTCGAGCGCGTTTTTGAAACGCTCAACATCCCCATTGAGATTCAAGACGCGGCGGACGCGGTGGAATTGAAAACCATTCAAGGCGATCTCGATTTTGAAAACGTTTCTTTTTCATATCTCGCTGCAAGCGAAACCGCATCGCAAAATCCGTACGTTCAAGAATTGATGGGCGAACTCGAGCCGCGCAGCGCGAATGGCAACGGCGCCAACGGGCACGCGCAGACAGAGGACGCGACGGAACAGAGCGCGCGGATTACGCCAACACGGCGCGAGGCATTGCAAAAGGTGACATTCCAGGCGCGCGCGGGCCAGCTCGTCGCGCTCGTTGGGCCGAGCGGCGCGGGCAAAACAACCATCACCTATCTCATTCCGCGTTTGTACGATCCGACAAACGGGCGCATTTTGATTGATGGACACGATTTGCGCGCGGTGACGCAAGAATCGCTCGCCCAACAAATCGGCATGGTAACGCAAGAGACGTATCTGTTCCACGATACAGTGCGCGCGAATTTGCTCTACGCCAAACCCGCGGCAACGCAAGCGGAAATCGAAGCGGCGGCGGTCGCCGCCAATATCCACGACTTTATCGCCAAATTGCCCAAAGGATACGACACCATCGTCGGCGAACGCGGCTATCGTTTGAGCGGCGGCGAAAAACAGCGCGTCGCCATCGCGCGCGTTATTTTAAAAAATCCGCGCATTCTCGTTTTGGATGAAGCGACCTCGTCGCTTGATTCCGCCTCAGAGGCGTTGATTCAAGACGCGCTAAAACCGTTAATGCGTAATCGCACCAGCGTTGTCATCGCGCATCGTCTTTCGACCATTCTCGCGGCGGATATGATTCTGGTTTTGGACAACGGACAGATTGTCGAAAGCGGCACGCACGCCGAATTGTTGGCGCGCGATGGTTTATACGCGCGTTTGTATCGCACGCAATTTCGCGACCATGCGCCGCAGACGAATTGAGCCGCGACGATTGACGGGTTGGCTGATTCGCATAGAATGAATGCGACGCCGCGCGCGGCGCCGCATTCGCCTGAATGCGCGCGACGGATTGGCTGAACCGATGGTTGAGCCCAAGGAGAATTATGTTTGAATCTATTTCGCAGACGCGGGACGCGCTCGCCACGCAACAATACATTGCCACCGATGAAATCGCGACCGTCGTCTATCTGGCGGCTAAATTACAGAAACCAGTGCTGGTAGAAGGTCCCGCCGGGGTTGGCAAAACGGAATTGGCAAAAGCTTGGGCGGGCGCGGTCCAACGCGAGTTAATTCGTTTACAATGTTACGAAGGGTTGGACGAGACCAAAGCGTTGTACGAGTGGGAATACGCCAAACAAATGTTGTACACGCAGTTGCTGCGCGACAAATTGTCCGAGCTATTAAAAGACGCGCGCTCGCTGACCGAAGCCGCAGACTATTTGGCGAATGAAGAAGACGTTTTCTTTTCGCGGCGTTTTCTCTTGCCGCGGCCCCTCTTGCGCGCGATTGATTCCGAACATCCGACGCTGTTATTGATTGACGAAATTGACCGCGCCGACGCGGAATTTGAAGCGTTCCTCTTGGAAGTGTTGAGCGATTTCCAAGTGACGGTGCCGGAATTGGGAACAATCAAGGCAAGGCACATGCCGCTCGTTCTGCTTACCTCCAACAACACGCGCGAACTTTCGGAAGCGCTCAAACGCCGCTGTCTGTATTTGCACATTGATTACCCGACCGTCCAAGCCGAATTAAATATTGTGCGTTTAAAAGTGCCAGACCTAAATCCGCAGTTGGCGAAACAAGCGGTGGAATTGGTGCAGCGTTTGCGCGGGCTGGAGCTCAAAAAATATCCGAGTGTCAGCGAAACATTGGATTGGGCGCGCGCGTTGGTAATGTTGAACGCGTCAAGTATTGACGATCAAGCGCTGGATCATACGCTGACGATTTTGTTGAAATACGAACAAGACGCGCAGCGCGCGCGGCGCGTCTTGAGCGAATTCAAAGGCGGCATGGACGACGACGATGATTTGCCGCGCAATCTGCCGCGCCACAATCCGCGCAAAAATCGCTAATCAAAACGCGCCGCGCGCGTTACGGCTGCAAGGTTAAAATATACACAATCAAATCGTCAATCTGCGCGGGCGTCAAAAGCGTCGCGAAATTTTTGGGCATGACGCTCGTGCCATCTATCGTCAGATAACGAAATTTTGGCAGCACAAACGCGTCCGGATTGACGATGGATTCGCGAATATAACTCGCGACATCGGTCGCCGCGCCGTGATAATCGGACGAATGAATGAATTGTCGCGCGTCGCTCGCGGCGCTCGAAAGGTCGGGCGCGATGCGTTTGGCGTTTGGCGGCGGCATGTGACACGCCTTGCAGCCCATCTTTTCAAACAAGACTTCGCCATTCGCGACGTCGCCATGCAATACGGTCGGCGCCGGCGCGGTGGCGGTTTGTGTCGGGAGCGCTGTTTGCGTGGGCAAAAGCGCGGTCGCCGTCGCGCGCGGCGTATTTGTCGCGGCAACCGGCGTGACGGACGGCGCGACGCTGGCGATGGGTTGCGCCGTAGGAATCGCGGTATCCGTCCGAGTCGCCGATGGCAGCGTGGCGGACGGGCGCGCTGTCGCAAGCGACAGCGCTGATGGCGCAAGCGTTGGCGCGAGCGTTGTTGGCACAGACGCGGACGTGACATTAGAGCCGCACGCCGCGCAAAACAATACAAGACCCAAGCTCAAAACCCTAAACCATTTTCGCATTCTTTCACCTCACTCATATTTTACACACGTTTGAGCGATTTTTACAGACCATTTGGAGAACGTCAGATGGACCAACGAATTGTGGAATTTATCGCCGCGCTGCGCGCGGCGGGCGTGCGCGTTTCCCTCGCCGAAAGCGCAGATGCTTTTCGCGCAACCGAAATTACCGGAGTGCAAGAACGCCAAACGTGGAAATCAGCGTTAAGCGCAACGCTCATCAAAGAAGAACCCGACCGTCAAGTTTTTGAAAAATTATTTCCGTACTATTTCGGCAGCGGTGGACCGCCATTGGTGAATCCCGCCGAAGACATGTCGCCCGAAGACGCCGAGCTGTTCAAAGACGCGTTGCGCGCGCTGTTGGGCGATAACGCGCGTCTCGAGCAACTTGTGCGCTACATCATGCAGGGCATGAATCCATCGCAAGCAGAATTGGACGACATGGGACGCCGCGCGGGCGTGCCGCTATCGCGCCAAGATTATCAAAAACAATGGCTATCGCGCCGCATGCTGCGTCAACTGGGTATGGACCAAGAATTTCAAGAATTGGCGCAGCAGCTTTTGGAGCGTCTGCGCGAGATGGGGATGAGCGACCAAGCGCTGCAAGAACTCGCCGCGCGCATTCGCGCGAACGAAGGCATTTTGCAAGAGCAGCTTGAAAATTACGTCGGACAGCAGATTGCGCGGCAGCAAGCGGAACAGAATCCACGCGCGCCGTTCGAGAGTCCCGACTTGATGCACCGCAAATTTCAAAATTTATCAGAGGCGGATATTCAAGAGCTGCGCCATCAAGTGCGCCGTCTCGCCGCGCGTTTGCGTTCGCGCGCCGCGCTGCGGATGAAAAAAGGCAAACGCGGCGCGCTCGACGCCAAAAAAACGCTCCGCGCCAATTTACGGCATGGCGGCGTGCCGCTCGAATTGAAACACAAAATTCATCATCAAAAACCAAAACTCGTCATCATCTGCGACGTTTCGACTTCGGTGCGACCGGTCGCGGAATTTATGCTGCGTTTGGTGTACGAGTTGCAAGACCAACTCGCCAAAGCGCGCCCCTTTATTTTCATTGACGACATTACCGATATCGGCGCGGCATTTCAACAATATCGGCCCGAAGTCGCGATCGAAATGGTTTTGCAGGCGAATCCGCCGGGCTATTACAACACGAATCTCGGCTATGCGCTCGCGCATTTCACGCAAGATTATCTTGACGCGATAGACCACCGCACCACCGTCATTATTCTCGGCGACGGGCGCAACAATTATTTAAATCCGCGTCTCGACGCAGTGGATGAAATTAAAAAACGCGCGCGCAAAATGTTGTGGTTCAATAATGAAGACCCGCGTTTGTGGGGTTCGGGCGACAGCGACATGCTCGCGTACCTGCCGCATTTCGACGCGGTGCATGAGGTCTCTAATCTCGCGCAGTTAGCGGAAGCGATAGACCGATTATTTGATATTTATGCATAAAAAAATCCGACCCGCTTTGAGGTCGGATTTTTTAATTGACCAGCTGATGTTACGCAAACGTACGGCAAATTTGAAATTTGCCGTACGTTTGCGCGCTATTTTTTAGCGCATAGGCGTAACGTGAGTTACCAAATCAAGCTCAAGCAACTTGGGCCCCCATCCGCTTTGTGAAATTCGCTCATCGGAACGGGCAAAACTTGAAACCCTTTGGCGCGTAATTGTTCATTCGTTTTCGGATAACCCGCCGGCATAATTACATATTCGCCAATGCCCAGCGTGTTCGCCGCGTACGCCTCTGCGCGCGGCACAATCACCTTGCCAAATTCGCGCAGCAGCGGATGCTCCGCGAAATCTTCATGCGCGACCACAATCCCCTGCCCCACATACGTCACCGCCGTCAATAGATGCAAAAAAGCGCCGACGGGAGTCGAAATTACACAAATGTCGCGCGGTTCAAGCCACGCGCGCAGCTGCGCGATGCCAGCCGAATTTGTCCGCGCCGTTTCGCCGACCACCACGCGCGCGCCGCAATTTAACACATCGCCGCCTTCCAAAGTCGCGGGCGCGGTCAACGCGCGCGTTTCAAAACGCGCGCGCAAAAATCCCGCGACCAAATCTGTTTCGCCAACGCGACTCGGCGCGCCCATGCGATTCAAAACCGCGACGCCACCCAGAACCATCGCGGGGTCTTGCATAAAACACGCGTCGGGAAAATTTTCGTTCGGTTCGAGAATTTCAGTTTGAACGCCCGCCGCGCGCAGCGCGTCCACATATTCCCCATGTTGTCTGCGCGCCAGCGCGACATCAATCCGCTGCGGATTTTCCGCAAGCGCATTGACATAGTTCGCGCCGGGCGGACGCGTCAGCGCGTAGGTGAATTGATTCGGCGCGCTAGACATTGCGCGTTTCTCTTTCCAAAAGCGCCGCGCCAATTTTTGGGCCCGCGCGCATGAGCCAAGCATTATCCGCGGTGCGCGTGCCGAAAATACCCCATGACACATTGGCGTCGGGATCATGCCAGACGACGCAGCCCGACGCGCCCGCGTGGCCAAAGACGCGCGGACTCGCATTCGGCGGCGTCCAATGCGGTTTCTTGTCGTCCTTGATATCCACGCCCAAGCCCCACGCGCATTTATCATAGCTGAATGGTCCGCCGTAACCGCCGGGCAAATCATTCGTCTGACTTGTCGTCGCTTGTTGACGCAGCGCGTCAGAAAGAAACAGACGCGGATAACCCGCGTATGCGCGGACAAGTTTCAACGCATCGGCTGCCGTCATCACCAACTGCGACCACGGCAGCGCCAGCGCGCGATAATAACGCGAATTGAATGGCTCGATGTTCGTCCCCGCGTGTCGCCCGCGCACATCGGCGATTTTCATCGGCGCGCGCGGCGGCTCGCTGCCCAAATAACCTTCAATTCGCAGCGGTTGCAGCGTTAATTTCTGCAGCGCCGTTTCAAAATTATCTTGGGTAACATGCTCCACGACCATCGCCAACAGACCATAGCCGACATTGCCATACACGACGCGCGTACGCGGCGCGCGTTCCAATTCGACGCGCAAACATTCTTGCGCGATTTCGTTCCACGTCAACGGCGTTCCATACAGCGCGTCGGCGTTGGGAATATCGGGCGGCAAGCCCGCCGTATGACACAACATCGTTCGCAGCGTGACGCCCGCGCGCGCCGACGCGGCATCGGGAAAATATTTTGACAGCGCGTCGTCCAACGTCAACGCGCCCGCATCCGCCAAACGCAAAATACATAACGCCGTCGCGAGTTTAGTCAGCGACGCGATGATAAATAAGCTTGACGCGCCGACGGGCGCGCCCGCCGCGTCCACGCCGATGGATAGCGTCTCGCTCGCTTGCTCGCCGCGCGCCGTCACGACCGTTATGCCCGGCACGTTAAACTTGGCCATCGCCGCCCGCGTGCGGCTTTCGGTTTCAGACATATTCATGTGTAGAAAAAAATGGCGCGTCGAAAATTTCGCAAGCGCTGTCACGGCGCGCGCGTTTGAAAACTATAACGCTTTGAATTTTTCAAACGGCTGCTGACAGCCGCGACAAAAATAAATCGCGCGGCACAGCGTCGGACCAAAAGGATTGGTGACGCGCGTATCGGTCGAACCGCAATAAGGACAGGCAACCTCGGCGGGAAAAAATAATTGGACATCGCCGCCATGGCGCGGCGGCGGCGCGAGGCCAAACGTTTTCAATTTTGCGCGCGCGGAATCGGCAATCATATCGCTCGACCATGGCGGATTCAAAATTGTTTTCACCTCGACGCGCGCAATGCCTAAACCGCGCAGTTTTTCGACAATCTCGTTCCGCATCATGCCCAGCGCGGGACAACCCGCAAACGTCGGCGTCATTGAAACTGTCACGCCGTCGGCGTCCATTTGCACCTCGCGCACAATGCCCATTTCGACGAGCGAGACAACGGGAATTTCCGGGTCAACGACCTCATCCAGCGCGCGCCAAATCTCTTGCAGCGTAACCATTACCATTCCACTCCGTACGCTTCGCTGCGCGCGACCATTTGCAGCTCGTCCAACAATGTTTGTAAATGTTCGGTATGCTGCGCGCGCGTCAGCGCAAGCGGCGCACGCGATGGCGGCGCAACCAAGTCCGACGCGGTCAACTGCGCGCGGACATTGGTTTCCCATTCTTGTTGCAAGACCGCGAGGTCGGGAAAAATATTCGCCGCAATCAATGCGAGGTCGTCCGCCGACGGCGTAAACAGTTGCAGCGCGTATTGCCACAATTCATCCAACGCGTTTTGCATCCGCCGCCGACTTGTTGCCGTGCCCAAGCCCAGGCGTTTCACCCAATTTGACGTGTGCCGTAAATGATAAATTTCTTCGGGACGCATTTTCGCCGCGATTTCGGCGACGCGCGCGTCAGAGCTATGAATCAAATGACCGAGCAAAACATTTTCGTACGCGTCAAACAAATATTGCCGCGTCATCGAAAAAGCCCAATCGCCTTTTGGCAATTCCACGAATTGCGTATTGCGATAATCCGCCGCGCGGCGAAAAAAGATAACGCGGTCCGGTTCTTTTGCGGTGAGCGTTTGATGCAATTCGTACCACAACTGCGCGTGACCTAATTCATCTAGCGCGATATTGGAGAACGCGATATCTTCCTCTAGAATCGGCGCATGGCCCGCCCATTCCGAATCGCGATGTCCGAGAATCAATTCATCGTCCGCGAGCGCAAGGATTTTGAGAGCCAGTGTTGTTTCAGTCATTTTTAGAGTTTCGAGTCGAGTGATTGAGTGATTGAGTGATTAGGTGATTGGGTGATTGGATGATTGGGTGATTGGATGATTGGGGCATTCTGCTTTGCGCTTTCTGCCTTTCATCTTTACTCTTCTTCCAACATTCCTTGCGCGGATTTCAATTCGCGCATAATCGGTTCGACGGGATAAAAAGTGTGCATCCGATATTTTTTATCGCGCGCGGGCGCGAATAGACTCGCGACATCTTCCGCGGCGCTTTTGGTCACGGCGCGTTCCGGCACGACCCACCACACAAAGACATTGCGCGTTGGAAAAGTATTCAACGCCGCGCGGAGGGCTTGCTGCGGCGAGCGCGCGCTCACCTGTCCCACATGCGCGACAAAAGTTTCGCGCGCCGCTTGCCCTTGCTTTTGAAACACCAGATAGGTTTCGTTCGGCGCAGCGGCGGCGGGCTCGATATCCCACGCGTCGGTTTGTAATTCTTGCGCGGTTTTGGAAAAAATCGCGTGTTCAGGCGCCACCCACAAGCTCAAACAGTGCGGACGGCGCACAAACACATCGCGCGCGTTTTCCAACGCCATTTCAGCGTCTGCCGCATAAATCGCGCCCGCGTTACGATGCGGCAAATCCGCGCGCTCTTGTTCAAACACTTGATAGCGCGTGCCTTGCGAATCGCTCATGCTTCCGCCCTTGCCGCGTAAGCGTTCAACGCTTCGCGCACCCACGCGCCTTCGGTGTGCGCCGTGCGGCGAATTTGCAGCCGCTCCGCGTTGCACGGCCCATCGCCATTGACGACGCGCCAAAATTCATCCCAGTTGATTTCACCGCCAAGCCAATCGCCGCTGGCGGCATCGTAGCGCAAAGCGGGGTCGGGAATCGTCAAACCGATTGCGTGAAAATCGGGCACCATTTTATTGATAAAATCTTGGCGCAGTTCGTCATTTGTTTTGGTCTTGACGCCCCAGCGAATCAACTGCGCGCTGTTGGGCGAAGCGGTATCGTGCGGGCCAAACATCATGAGCGCGGGCCACCACCAACGATTCAACGCATCCTGCGCCATCTGTTTCTGGCGCGGCGTGCCGCGCGCGTAACGAATGATTTGCTCCATCCCCTGTTTCTTGTGAAACGTTTCTTCGGTGCAAATTCGCACCATCGCGCGTGAATAGGGCCCGTACGAACAGTGCGCGAGCATAGTTTGATTTTGAATCGCCGCGCCATCCACCAACCAGCCAATCATGCCAATATCCGCCCACGTCAACGTCGGATAATTGAACACGGACGAATATTTGGCTCTGCCCGCGAGCAGCGCGTCAGTCATTTCTTCGCGCGTCGCGCCGAGCGTTTCGGCTGCGTGATACAGATATTGGCCATGTCCGCCTTCATCCTGCACTTTGGAAAGCAAGACCATTTTGCGGCGCAGCGTCGGCGCGCGCCCAAGCCATACCCCTTCGGGCAGCATGCCAATAATTTCACTATGCGCGTGCTGCGAAATCATCCGAATCAACTGTTTACGATAAGCGTCAGGCATCCAATCGCCCGGCTCGATTTTTTCGCCGCGCGCGATGCGCGCCTCGAATTCCTGTAAATTCATATCGTCCATTATTGTCCCTCCATAGGTACGTCGCCTAGCATACATCGAATAACACAAAATCGTCAAACAACATCGCGCCGCGCCGCGCCAAAAAAATACGCGCGACACATTTTGTGTCGCGCGTATCCCCCCGTTCAAAAAAGACAATGTCGCGAATTTACTCACTCACGTTACGCGCACTCGCTAAAAAATAGCGCGCAAACGCACGTCAAGTTTGAAATTTGCCGTGCGTTTGCATAACATCCGTTACTGAAACACAACCCGTTTTGCCTCGGACCATTCTAGCGTGCCATTCACGCCGACTATTTCTATTTTGTACCAATATGTCTTGCCGCTTTTAACCGTCTTGTCGTTAAAGTGGTACTTGCCGCCGTGCATTGCGCCTGCATTCGTCGGTGAGAGCGTATCCGCATTCAACTTTTTCCATTCGCCCTTGCCAACGCGGCGCCATACATTAAAGCCGGTGACCGCCGCTTCATTAGCGGTTTTCCAATTCGCCTGAACGCTTTTGTTTTTGATTTTGACGTTAAAGGCGCTTAACGTAATGGCAGTCGGCTTTTGCCATTGCACCGATGGGTCTTGGGTCACATTGCCGGTGGTCGTTTCGCCCAACACTAATTTTTGTTTATCGGCAATGACTGGATTGAATTGCGTGCCTTTGGGCAGCGTATACGCAAAACTGCCCAGTACATTCGAGACGCCCACCTCATTGCTCGTTACAGTAACAGTCGCTTCGCCATTCGCGTCAGTGACAATGCTGGAAGCGTTGAGCGAGCCGACGCCGGTCAAAGATAACGTAATCGTTTGGCCGACCATCGGCGAGCCATCTTGCAAGAGCGTAAAGGTAAAGGTCTGACTGCCATAAATATATTTGGTGGCGGAAGCGGGATTCACAGTCAGCGTCGGCGGATGCGACGAAGGTGGCGCTGGTTGAGCGGCGAGGTCCGTCAAAATCGCGTTATACCGCGTCACTACGGCGGCGGGAGTGGTGGGGACAAATCCATCCGAGAAATGCCAAACGACTGCTTGCCGCGCCGCATTCTCGTCATTGGATTGGGTCTTGTCAGGTGGATAATAATAGATTGTTTTAGCAAGGTCGCCCGTCAACGCGGCGCCAGTGTTGAAACAATCTCCGATATTGATGTGATGCGCTAGGTCAATACAAAATGCTTGTACGTCATCAGGCGTGCCGGTCAAATCTACATAGATGACGCCCGCCCAAATATCATAATTCGTTACGCCAATTGTGCCTTTAATATTTTGGCCCGGGCCCGTTCCCGAAACGCCGCCGGTGGCGCTAGCGCAAGCGGCTAAATCGGCAGAGGCAGCGCCGGTAAAAACAGCTGCCAGGGCAACTACACTAAACAAAACTGCCAAAACGCGCAAGGATATTCGCGAAACCGAAGCAAACATTTTCATGTTTTTCTCCTTTCATCTAATCCCCGAAACAAATTCCAATTCTTTGGAATCTGCGTCAAGGGCATGAACGGTCGGTTACGCTATTGGCTCGACTCTGCCTTTGCGCGTCTACGCAATGAGCGTCCATATTGCTGCTATCGTAAAATAACAGCGCGGCAGAGTTTCACAGCCCCCGTTTATATTGTTTTTAAATGACCCAAACAAAAAACCGTACCAAGCATTTTGCTTGTGTACGGTCGGTTACGCCACTGGCTCCCTCAGGTCAAGGCGTCCATGCTACTGCGCAACTCACCGCAGCTGGACCCGAGTTCATCGCCCCCGTATAAATATTCCAGCCAATCTGTTTTTAACTAACTTACTTTCTATATACCATAGTTTTTATCCGCGCGCAATAGCTGCGCTCAAGAATTTTCTGAATGCCGATTACAATTCATTAACACAATATATCGCCGATTTGTTATTGGGTGCGGATTGCGAATCATCTCAAACGATTAGAAATCGCGGTAACACAGCGCGATTGCGCAAAATCGCGACGTACATCCTTTGCGGATTCGCGGTTTGACGCTTGAATCAAATCGCGATTTGTCCTAGAATAAATGAAACGATTCGTCCAGATGGGGGGTCTTATGGCAAAAGTCACGTCACCTAAAAAAACGACAAAATCCACTCGGTCCAAAACATCAAAACCGCGCGCGTCCGCCCAAGCCAAATCGGCAAAAAAAGCGAACAGCGCGCGCAAATCCAAAAACACGCGAACCGTCAAAAGCAAAACGACAGCCGTTAAAAAACCAACCGCGTCGCGCAGCACGCCGGAACAGGAAATCAAAACAATCCGCGCGTCAGCGGCGCGGCTCGGCATCGAATTAGACGAACAAGAAGCGTTGCAATGGCTCGCGCAAATGGCGGTGCAGGACGCGACCGAAGTCACCTTTGACACAAAAAATCAGGTGTACGGCGCGCGCATCGCCATTATGGATTTTTCCGCGCAAGACCTTGAATATTTTCGCGCCATCGGCAAAATCGTCGCCGTGCCGGACCAGCCGGGGGTTGTCGAAACCGCGCTCGCTTTGAGCGGCAGCGCCGCGCAGAGCAAAATCCAAATCAATCCCGGCGACGCGGATTACTTTCAACGGGTCAATCTTAAAGCCGCGACGCGCGACGCGGCGATAAAAATTCTCGCCGACCTCATGCGCGCCAAAGGCTTGGCGACACGCAACGGACCGGATTATCATCTGCTCGCGGTAAAATTCGGCACGCACACCGAACCCGCCACACGCAACGGCAAACCCATTAAAAAAGGTTCCGCGATGACGTGGTTTCCGGCGGATTTGGAAGCGGGCGCGTTCGAGATAGAGTTGGCGGACGGGACGAAAAAAACAATCCATTGGGAAGACGGCATGGTTGAGCCGGGCTGGACCAAATTCGATTGGGTCGTCGCGAATGCGGAACGCGGAACATTGGCAAGCGCGAGCAATTTACTTGACGTGTCATGGGAGGCGCCTGACGGAACGTTGACCCCCTTGGATGGCGCGGTGGATCCGTATTTTCAAGAAATTTATCTCGACCCCACTTCGGTGCCGGTGTTTAGCAAAATCGTGCGCGAGGTGAGCGAAGACGCGCTGCAAAAATATGTCGCCGCGCTTGAATATGAAGTGTACAAATATCTGGTCAAGCATTTAAATTACGGCAAAGTCGCCAAGCGTTCGTACAATATTTTTCGCTTGACGGGACGGCATCTCGAAGCCGCCTATATGCGCGAACTTTTTGATGAACCGACGACAGCGTTATACCGCGTCTGGTCGCTATTCGATACCTTGAGCGGCGCGGCGACGCCCGACTCGCGCGTAGACCGCGTGGCGACGCTCAAACAGTACGACAAACTTATCGAACAGGTGATTGCTTCAATCGAAGGCGAACGCGAGCTGCGGATTGTCCGCGCCTTGATGCGCGCGCGCGATGAGGCGTTGGGTTTGCAGCCGATGATTGAATCGCTCGACAAGACGTTTGAAACACCGCGTGAAGACGTGATGGCTTTATTGAACGATTATTTTCACGATTTGTTGTACGGCTTGCCATCCATCGCCGCGTTTCTGGAAGAAATTCAACAACGTAAATACGACTGAAATTTTTCGCGCGGCAGCGCGCGTTGACCGCGCCTAAAACGCGCTAGCCAAAAAAATAGAGAATCAGCGCGACCGCCACGCCCCACAAGATTGCGTCAAACAACAGCGGACGGTCGCGCAGCAACGCCTCTTCGGGACTGCCGCCCTCGTTCTTGATATAAATCAAATACATGTACCGAAAGATGCCGTACAGCGCGAATGGAATCGTCAACATCATCGCGTGATTCTTTGGCAAATTTTCCGCCGTGAACGTATATAAAAAATACGCGATAGCGGTGCAAGCCATCGTAATCGCGATCATCTGGTCAAGCAGCTGCGGACTGTATTCCTCTAAAATCGCGCGATGATTTTTGGCGTTGCTTTCGAGAATGACGATTTCATTGCGCCGTTTCGCGAAACCGATGAATAACGAGAGCAGCGTCGTCAGCACGTACAACCACGGCGAAATCGGCACCTGAATAATCGCCGCGCCCGCGACCGCGCGCAAGACGAATCCGCCCGCGATGCAAAAGACGTCAATGATGACGATATGTTTCAGATAAAACGAATACGCGATTTGCAGCGCGAGATACGCGACGGTGACGACGGTGAACGCGAACGGCAGCGGAAAAATCGGCGCGCCGGCTGGATAGGGAAAGTTTTGCGAAAACAGATCGAGCGCCGTCGCGCTAACCAGCGTAATGAGTAGCAAGCCCGCCGCAGTCACACGCGCAACCGATTCGGGCAGCGCGCCGGACGCGATCGGACGCATGCGTTTGCGCGGATGCGCGCGATCTTTATCCACATCCACCAAATCGTTCAAGAAATAAACAAACCCCGACGCAAAACAAAAAACGATAAACGCGCCGAGTGTCAAGCCCAAAAACACCCACATCGTTTCGGTGAACGGACGCCAATATTGGCGCACTGTAAACAAAAGGGGCAAAAACACAAAGAAATTTTTGGGCCACTGCCGCGGGCGCATCTCTCGAATAATGAGTTTCAACATGGCGTCTGGCATCTTAATCGAAACCGGATGCAAGTCAAAGCGCGCGTGGTATAATTTTTGGATTCAATTTGCGCTATGCGAAAACGACTGGACGTATTGTTGGTGGAACGCGGTTTGGCGGAAACGCGCGAACGCGCGCAAGAATTGATTCGCGCGGGTGAGGTAATCATTCACGGACGCGTCATGGACAAAGCCGCCGCGCAAGTGGACAGCGCGGCGGCGATTGTTATCCGCGAACCGCTGCCCTATGTCAGTCGCGGCGGATATAAACTCGCGGGCGCGCTCGATGCGTTCAACATAGATCCGCGCGCTTGGGTGTGCGCGGATCTGGGCGCGTCCACCGGCGGTTTTACCGACGTTTTGCTTCAACGCGGCGCGGCGCGCGTGTACGCGTTGGATGTCGGATACGGACAGCTCGCGTGGAAATTACGCCAAGACCCGCGCGTCATTGTCATGGACCGCGTGAACGCGCGGCAGCTGGAACATTTGCCCGAACCGATTGATTTGGTTGTCATTGATGTTTCATTCATTTCATTAGAATTGATTCTACCGCCCGCGAAACATTTATTGCAAACGCGCGGCGAAATCATCGCGCTCATCAAACCGCAATTTGAAGCGGGCCGCGCGCAAGTGGGCCGCGGCGGCATTGTGCGCGATCCGCAAATCCATACTCAAGTGATTGAAAAAATCACGCGCGCGGCGGCGGCGCTAGGATTGGAACGACGCGGGTTGATTCAATCGCCGATTCAAGGGACGGAAGGGAATACGGAATTTTTGATTCATTTGGCGCGGCGCGCTGATTCTTGACCGTCCCCTAGCTTTACACTACAATTCCAATCTAATGTCCGCGCTCACGCTTTCGCTTGCCGATGTGCGCGCCGCGCTTGACGCGCCGCGCCCGGGGCGGCCCGCGCAAGAACGCATGTCGCCGCGCCCGCGCCCCGGCGATATTTTTCCAATGCCCGAACATCCGCCGGGCAAACAAGCCGCGGTATTGATTTTGTTGTTCGAGCGCGACGGCGAATTGTATTTTTTTCTAACGCGCCGCACCGAAAGCGTCGGCGCGCACAAGGGCCAAATTTCGCTGCCGGGCGGCGAACAGGATGCCTCCGAAAATTTGGACGCGACCGCATTGCGCGAAGCGCGCGAAGAATTGGGGCTGGACCCGACGCAAATTGAAATTTTGGGCAAACCCTTGACGCCGCTGTATATTCCGGTCAGTCAGTATTGGGTGACCGCGTTCGTCGGATATTATTGCTGCGCTGAACCTATCACGCGCGCGTCGGAACGCGAAGTGTTGGCGATTTTGCCGACGCGGCTCGCGGATATTTTGGACGCCGCGCGCGTCCGCGAAGAAGACTGGGTATTGCGCGGATTTGCTATGCGCGTGCCGTTTTTTGATTTGCATGGCGCTAAAGTGTGGGGCGCGACCGCGATGTTGTTGAGCGAATTTGCGGCGCTGCTTTGCGCGTCAAAGGAAAAATGACCACTTTATTATTGATTCGACATGCGACAAATGATTACGTGCAGGCAGGACGTTTGGCGGGGCGCACCCCGGGCGTGCATATTAACGCCGAAGGACAACGCCAAGCCGATGATTTAGCTAGGCGCACCGCGCATTTGCCGATTGAGGCAATCTATTCCAGTCCGCTCGAACGCGCGCTGGATACCGCGAATGCCGTTTCGACTTGTCAAAAATTGTCGGTGCAGATTGTGCCGGGTTTGATGGAAACGGAAGCGGGCGAATGGACCGGGCGCAAGCTCGATGAGCTAAAAGACACGGATACTTGGCGCGCGCTCCAAAATAATCCCGTCGGCGTAAAATTGCCGGGTGGCGAGAGTATTGACGAGGTGCAAGCGCGTATGGTCGCCGCGGTCGAAGCGCTGCGTCAAAAACATCCCGATGGCATCATTGCGCTGGTATCGCACGCCGATCCATTAAAGAGTTTAATCGCGCATTATCTAAATTGGGATTTGAATCAATTTCAGCGCATCGCCATTCATCCCGCTTCGGTAACTATGCTACACTTGACCGATAACACAGCGACGCTGGTGCGCTTGAACGATACGGGCAAGTTGCCTAAAATTGAACCGCCGCCCAAATCAAAATCCGATACGACAAAATCACAAAGCACGAATCTCGAGAAAGAGCCGCCCATGGCAGAAGCGAATATTTTGCATGATTTGAACCCAGCTACACGCGTTACGGTTGGCGCATTAGGCGAACCCGGACAGCGCACTTTTTTTCTGCAAGCGCGTCAAGCCGAGACGCTGGTGAGTCTGGTCACGGAAAAAGAACAGATGCAATCGCTAGCGCAAGGCATCACTGAATTATTGACGCGTCTTGGCGACTCGAGCGTCGCGTCCACGCACGCGAGCGCATACGAGCTCGCGCTGGAGCAGCCCGTCGAGCCGCTGTTTCGCGTTGGACAACTGGGTTTGGGTTTTGACCAACAAAGCGATTTATTGGTGATTGTGGCGTACGCGCTGCCCGAAGCCACAGACGCGGAAGTTTTGGACGTGGTGCGCATTTGGGGAACGCGCGACCAGATGCGCGCGCTAGCGCGTCACATCGGCGAAATCGCGGCGGCAGGACGTCCAACCTGCGTTTTGTGCGGGCGACCGATTGATCCGGGCGGTCATTTTTGTCCACGCCGCAACGGGCACGGCACGTATGTGCAAATGATGTGATTCAAACCGATGAGTAGCGAAAGCGGCGATAAAAAACTTTTCAACCTCGCCGCGCGCGCGGACGCGGACCGCGCGCGAATGCGCGAGCATTTGATGCGCGGCGCGATCGAACTGCAAGGCATGGTGCCATGGAGTTCCAATTATACCTATCTGGTTTCAGTGAAATACGCCGACCATGAAATATCCGCGATTTATAAACCACAGTGCGGCGAACGACCCTTGTGGGATTTTGAAGATGGCACGTTGTGCAAGCGCGAAGTCGCGGCGTACGCATTGAGCGCCTTTCTCGGTTTTCCCAATATCCCGGTCACGGTGCTGCGCGCGGACGCGCCGCAAGGTTTGGGCATGGTGCAAGAATTCATCGAACACAAACGCCGCGAAAATTTTTTTACCTTGCGCGCGCGCCAGCGCGGCGCAATGCAGGCGATTGCGGTATTTGACGCGTTGGTGAACAATACCGACCGCAAAGGCGGACATGTTCTGGTGGACGCGCAAGATATCGTATGGGCGATTGATCACGGCGTAACCTTTCATCAAGAGCCGAAATTGCGGACAGTAATTTGGGATTTCATAGACGAGCCGATTCCGTCCGAGCTGTGCGCGGCATTGACTGCTTTGCGCGACGCGCTAAAACGCGGCGAGCCGATTCGCGCAGAATTGGAGCAGCTGCTCGCGCGCGCTGAAATACGCGCGCTGAACGCGCGCTTGAATGCGCTTTTGCAAACGCGCCTCTATCCCGCGCCGCCCGATGGTTGGCCCCACATTCCCTGGCCGCCCGTATGAATTTGGAGCGGCGCAGTTTTAATTTTTTGACGCGGCACGCGTTCTGCATATAATCACTCGCAAGTGTCCCTATCGTCTAGTGGACTAGGACGTGGCCCTTTCAAGGCCAAGACACGGGTTCGAATCCCGTTAGGGGCATCCCTGAGCCAACAAGTAGCGTTTCGTTGGCTTTTTTTTATTCGTAGGATGAAACCGCTTCGTTGATTCGAGAATGCAAATGACCGAGACCAATTCGCCGCGCGCGACCATCACCGCGCGGCAGCGCATTCAAACCGCGCTTCAACATCGCGAACCGGACCGGACGCCGGTGGACGTTTTAATGACGCCCGAAGTGTGGCACAAACTGATTCAGCATTTTGGGTTGGAATGGCGCAAACCGAGCGACGAGCAATTTTTTGACCCGGTGTGGGAACAGGTCGCCGCGCGGCTGGAAAGCGACATGCGTTTACTTTCCTACGATCAGTTTTGCAATCCGCCGGAATCCATCTTGCGTCCGGGCGCGCGCGTGGAATGGTGGGATGCGTTAACGCGTTCCACACCCAACCGCATGTGGCGGCAGCAACTGCCTGGCGGCGATTCGATTGATATTTGGGGACATCATTATCGCGTGGTGGAAAATCCGACGGGCGCGTACGAAGAATTCGCGACATATCCTCTTGCGAACGCGACTATGGTGAATGATCTAAAACAATTTATTTGGGCAGAGCCGGATTGGTGGGATTGGACGCCGCTGCCGCAAGTCATTCGCGCGCTGGATCCCGCGCGTGAATTATTTTTACGTTTTCGCATCGGTTCCATTTTTGAGCAAGCATGGCAGATTCGCGGGATGCAGGAATTTTTGATGGACCTCGCGTCGCAACCGGAAATTCCAATCTATATCATGGAGCGGCTCACGGAAACGCATGTTGAAAATCTAGAGCGCGCGCTGCGGGTCGCCGCCGCTGACCTCGACATGATTTATTTTTATGACGACGTGGCGACCGCGCGTTCGCTCATGATTTCGCCGCAGATGTGGCGCGCGATGGTGAAACCGTGTCACGAAAAAATAATCGCCGTCGCGAAAAAATACAACAAGCCGGTGATGTATCATTGCGACGGCGCGATTGCGGCGCTCATTCCCGAATTGATTGAGATGGGGATTGATTTATTGAATCCGATTCAACCCGATTCACCCGGCATGGAGTGCGAACGATTGAAACGCGATTTTGGCGCGCGGCTCTCTTTTCACGGCGGCATTGATATTATCCAGACCTTGCCGCGCGGAACGCCGGACGAGGTGCGCGCCGAAGCGCGCGCACGCGTTCAGATCTTGGGTCAAGACGGCGGCTATGTGATGGCGAGTTCGCATCACATCCAATCCGATACGCCGGTGGAAAATATCTTGGCAATGTATGAACCTGCGCTGCGTTATCGCAAATAAAAAAAAGCGCCGACCGTTTTCGGTTGGCGCGATTTTTTTATTTGGCTGCGATTACGCGACGGTTTAAATTCAATCCGGAATGACCAATTCTTGGCCCGGTTGGATGCGGTCGGGATTATCGCCAATCAACGCTTTGTTAGCTTCGTACAGCTGCTTCCATTTATGGATGTCGCCATAATATTGTTTCGCGATTAACGAAAGCGATTCGCCTTTTTGGACGACATGTTTTTTCACAGTCGGCGCAGCGGGCGCTGCCGCGACCGGCGCGGATTGTTCGACGGCGGGCGCGGCGCTTGCGGCTTCGTGTTCCTTTTTCGCCGCTTCCGCCTGCTGCCAATCGAGGATGCGTCCATATTTTTCGCGCACGCGCTTGATTTCCGCCTGCGCGGCGTGAACGGCATTCAATGCCGCCACACGCAGCTCGGGGCTGGTCGCATCGGCGGACATCTTTTCCGCGTTCTTTAATTGCGCCTGCGCCATTTGCCAGGCGTTGTACGCGTCGCGTTGTTCGCCTGCGCTAGGAACGTATATTTTATCTTGGTCTTTGGGCTCGGCCATTTTCTGCCTCCTTAAAAATAAATCGCGGAACAAAAGAACTTTTTGTTTCGCGATCAATATTTGATTAGCGTTTGGTGTATTGTTTGGCTTTGCGCGCCTTTTTCAAACCGGGCTTTTTGCGCTCTTTTTCGCGCGGATCGCGCGTCAAAAGATTGGTGGCGCGCAGCTGCTTTTTGAAATTTTCATCCGCCGCGACGAGCGCGCGGGCAAGTCCGAGTTGCACCGCTGCGGCCTGACCCGAAGGGCCACCGCCCATCACTTTGGCGGAAATCGTAAAGCGTCCCTCATTCTGCGTCGCGCGCAACGGTTCGCGCATCATTTGCATCCACAAGGGGCGCGGGAAATATTCTTCGACCGGACGTTCGTTCACGAGAAAACTGCCCTGCCCCGCGTAAATCCGCACGCGCGCGGTCGCGCTCTTGCGGCGACCGATGCCTTCGTAATATTTGCCTGTCGCTGCCATGTTACGCTTTTACCTCCAAAACTTTGGGCTGCTGCGCCGCGTGGGGATGCGTCGCCCGCGTATAAATTTTCATTTTCTTTAGTTGCTGGCGTCCCAACCGATTATGCGGCATCATGCCCCAGACCGCTTTTTGAATCACAATCTCGGGATGCGTCACCAACTGCTCGCGCAAGATGGTTTTGCGAAAACCGCCCGGATATTGCGAGTGCCGCGTATAAAATTTTTCTTCCATCTTGTTGCCGGTCACCACAAATTTGGCGGCATTGATGACGATGATAAAATCGCCGGTGTCAACGCCCGGCGTATAAATGCGTTTGTGTTTGCCGGTCAGGACGTGCGCGATTTGGCTGGCAAGACGCCCGAGCGTTTTGCCCTCGGCATCCACCACATACCATTCGCGTTTGACCTCGGCCGGTTTCGCCTGAAACGTTTTCATTTGCGCTAAGTCTCCATCCTTGCGCGGCTGCGCCGCGCGTTACGACGCCCCTCATGGGCTATGTTGCATTCTCAAAGGCGTACTGTATTTTCATCAAGCGCAAACCTTGCGGTGGAGCGGAAAAGCCCGCGCGCCGTTTGCGCTGCATTACTTTAATTATTTCATCGGGCGGCATTGCGCCGCGTCCGACCAATAATAATGTGCCGACCATGCGGCGCACCATTCGATATAAAAAGGCGTTGGCTTCGAACGTGAAAATAATTTCACTGTCCGCGCGGGCGACCTCGGCGCGCCGCACGTGACGCACTGGATTATTGCCTTGCGGCGGCGTGCCAAACGCGCTGAAATCGTGCGCGCCTTGAAGGCGCCGCGCCGCTTGCGCCATCGCCATTGTATCCAACGCTTCGGGAATCCAATGCGCGAACCGCGTCCGAAAAACCGAGCGTTCGGGATGATTCCAGACATGGTATTCGTACGTCCGCCCGAGTGCGGCATAACGCGCCGAAAATTTTTCCGGCGTTTGCGTCAAGCGGCGCACAAAAATATCGTTTGGTAATTTTGCGTTTAACGCGCGCCGAAGCGTTTCTAAATCACGCGTCCAGCCTAGTTGAAAAGAAGCGGTCTGTCCGTGCGCATGCACTCCGGCGTCAGTCCGCCCGCCGCCAACCGTTTTCACGCGTCCGGTTTTACGTTCCGCTTGCGGCAGAAATTCGACGAGCGCGCGCTCCAATTCAGCTTGGACCGTTCGACCATTTTTTTGAATTTGGAACCCTTGAAACTCGGTCCCATCATATTCTAAAATGGCGAGCAAGTGCATAACGCGTAGGGTTTGCGCGCAGCGCCCATCGCTTTTTATTCACGCGATTGCGCTTTGCGAAAGCGCGAATTATTCCGCTTCTTCGCGTTCCACCAATTCCAACAAGACCATCTCGGCGGCGTCACCTCTGCGCGGGCCGAGTTTGATGATGCGCGTATAACCGCCATTGCGGTCTTTAAAGCGCGGACCGATTTTGTCGAACAATTTTTCTACGGTTTTTTTATCTTGGACGACGCGCAGCGCGAGACGGCGCGAATGCACGTCGCCGCGTTTCGCGTAACCGATGACTTTTTCGACATCGCCGCGCACAGCTTTGGCTTTGGCTTCGGTCGTCTCGATGCGTTCGTATTGAATCACTTGGGTCACGAGGCCCCGAAAAAGCGCTTTGCGCTGCGCGCTGTTGCGGCCCAGATGACGTCCGGCAATTTGATGCGGCATTTCTGTATCGTCTCCACACGCCCCATGAGGCGGTTCTTACTCTTCGATTGCGTCGGGGGAAGCGGCGCCATCGTCCGACAAGACAAGGTCGGGCGGCGGCTGAATCGCCTCCAGATAACCCTTTTGCTCGAGGCGTTCCATCAATTCGTCGAGTGACTTTTGACCGAAATTGCGGATGGTTAAAAGCTCTTCGCGCCCCTTTTTCAATTTTTCAAGAATTTCGCCAACTTTGGTAATGCTAGCGCGTTTCAAACAGTTGTACGCGCGCACTGAAAGTTCGAGTTCTTCAATCGGCGTCTCGTAAATGCGGCTCGGAATTTCCGATTCGGTTGTCGTCTCGATCGCTTCTTCGCCCGCAAAGCCCGCGACCATGCCCAATAATTTCACCAATAGTTTAGCGGAATCGGTCAATGCTTCGCGCGGCGTAATCGAGCCGTCGGTCCACACTTCCATCACGAGTGAATCGAAATTGGTCATTTGTTGGACGCGCGCGCGTTCGACGCGAAAATTGGCTTTGCGCACGGGGCTGAAAATCGCGTCCACCGGAATTTCATCAATAGAAAGTTTTCCGCCGCTTTCCGCCGGTTGATACCCTTTGCCGCGATTGACCGTCAAATCCATCGCAAAGGCGGCATCATCCGAGTCCAAGGTGAACAACTGCAAATCGGGATTGATGATTTCGACTTGCGCGGGCGCTTGGATATCGGCGGCGGTTACCACGCCTTTACCGCGCGCTTCCAACATAAGACGCACTGGACCTTCGTCGCCGTGCATTTTCATTCGCAGCTGTTTGACGTTCAAAATAAGCTGTGTAGTGTCTTCTTTGGCGTTTGGAATAGGCGTGAATTCGTGATGTACGCCATCAATTTTGATCGAAGTCACCGCCGCGCCCGGCAGCGATGAGAGCAACACACGACGCAGGGCATTGCCCAAAGTTACGCCATAGCCGCTTTCCAACGGACCAATGACGAACTTGCCATAATTTTTGCTAATCGCTTCGGCTTCGATTTTTGGAAAAATGTCTAACAACATGACCTCCGTGAAACGAAGGCGGAAGACGAAAGACGAGAGGATGAAATCGCGATTCAACCATCCGCTTCATCCTGCGCCTCTCTGCCCTCATCCTTTACCTTATCGGCTGTAAAATTCAATAATCAACTGCTCTTTGAGCGGCGTGTCAATTTGTTCGCGTGAGGGCAGGTTCAAGACGTTGCCGCTAAGTTGACGGGCATCCACCGAAAGCCAGCCCGGTGTGCGCGCGCTTTTGAGCTCCTTGTCCATTTCGACAAAGTATTGGCTCTTGCGGCTGCGTTCCGCCACCGCGATTTTGTCGCCGGGTTTAACCAAAAAGGACGGCACAGTCACTTTTTTGCTATTGACCGTAAAGTGACCGTGATCAATCAGTTGACGCGCTTGTTTGCGCGAACTCGCAAAGCCGAGTCGGAACACCACATTGTCGAGACGCGATTCCAAATATTGGAGCAAAACCGCGCCGGTGACGCCGCTGCGCCGCGTGGAATCCGCGTAATAGCGCCGAAATTGACGCTCCAACACGCCATAGATGCGGCGCGCTTTTTGCTTTTCGCGCAGTTGGATGCCATAATCGCTCACTTTTTTGCGAAATGTGCGTGCGTTGCCGTGTTGTCCGGGCGGCTGATTGCGTTTTTCAATCGCGCATTTGGGGGTGAAACAACGTTCACCCTTTAAATATAATTTTTCGCCTTCACGGCGGCATAATTTGCAGACAGGGCCAATATATCGAGCCATAGTTCTCCAGTGGTCATTTGGCAGTGAGTAGTTATCAGTGCGCAGTTTATGCTTGACAGCTGCTTGACGCTGATGACTGTATACTGCATTACACTCTACGTTTCTTGGGCGGGCGGCAGCCGTTGTGCGGGATCGGCGTCATGTCGGTAATGGAGCGCACTTTCAAGCCGGCATTTTGCAACGAACGCACGGCCGACTCGCGTCCCGGTCCAGGCCCAATGACGCGCACGTCCACTTCGCGCATCCCCTGTTCCATCGCTTGACGCGCCGCATTTTGCGCGGCGATGCCGGCGGCAAAGGGCGTGCTTTTGCGCGAACCGCGAAAGCCGCTGGCGCCGGCGCTGCCTTGCGCCAGGATATTGCCTTGCGGATCGGCGATGGTGATGAGCGTATTGTTGAACGACGCGTTGACCGTCGCAATGCCCAATGGAATATTTTTCTTTTCTTTGCGCCGTCCGGAACGGGGGCGGCGCGGCGCTTGTTTTTCGTCAGCCATAATGAAAAAGTTAAAAGCTAAAAGTCCAGATGAAAAGCATAGAGCCAGCTTGCGCTTTACTTTTAGCTTTTTACTTGAATTACTTCTTTGCCTTGGATTTCTTGCGACCAGCGACCGTCTTTTTGGTGCCGCGTTTCGTGCGCGCGTTGGTGCGCGTGCGCTGTCCACGCGCCGGCAAATTGCGACGATGGCGCAAGCCGCGATACGAGCCGATTTCCTGAAGGCGTTTGATATTCAACGCCACTTCGCGCCGCAAATCGCCTTCGACTTTATAATCGCGGTCAATGACCGAACGAATGCGACTGACTTCGGCTTCGGACAAATCTTTGACGCGAATTTCGGGCGCGACTTGCGCCTTGTCCAAAATTTCATTTGAGCGCGTTGGACCGACGCCGTAAATATAGCGCAGCGCGATATCCACGCGTTTTTGTCGAGGCAGGTCAACTCCTGCAATACGAGCCATTGTTCCTCCGAGCGAAGCGCATATCGCTTATAGCTGAGCGCGCGTGATCAAATGTTTTCGGCGCTTTGCGATACGCGACTTGCGATACGCGATTACCCTTGCCGCTGATTATGCTTGGGGTTTTGGCACACGATGCGCACAATTCCCTTGCGACGAATTATCTTGCACTTTTCACAACGCTTTTTTACTGATGGTTTCACTTTCATGCTTGCCACTCCCTGCGCGTACGCGACGCGCGTCCACATCCAAATCCCGTTTTTACTTCCACAAGGTCAAAATTTCTGGTCCGTTATCCGTTACCGCGACGGTATGTTCGTAATGCGCCGCCAAGCCATGATCTTTGGTCACGACGGTCCATTTATCGCCCAGCACTTTGGTATCCCATTTGCCGGTGACTACCATCGGCTCAATGGCGATCGTCATCCCCGCTTTCAAAGCGATGTTGGTCGGACGTTTGTCAAATTCTTTATCCAAAAAATTTGGGATGCTCGGCTCTTCGTGCATCTGGCGCCCCACGCCGTGACCCTGATACTCGCGTATCACGGTAAAATCGTTGGACTCGACTTGGGTTTGAATCGCCGCAATCACATCCCACAGCCGTTTGTTCAACTGAACTTGGGCGATACCTTGATATAAAGCCGCTTCGGTCACTTGCATTAGGCGGCGCGCTTGCGCGCTGACATCGCCAATCGCGAACGTCCATGCCGAATCGCCAATAAAGCCGCCATAAAACGCGCCCACATCAATTTTTAAAAGGTCGCCGTCATATAGAACGCGTTTCGCGCGCGGGATGCCATGCACGATTTCATCGTTCACCGACGCGCAAATCCAACCCGGAAAAGGCGGTAAATTGCGTTTAGCGTTTGGATAACCGAGAAAAGGCGATGTGGCGCCGTATTTTTCCAAAATCGCGCGCGCGCGCTTTTCCAATTCGCCGGTGGTGACACCGGGTTTGGCGTGCGCGTCCATCGCGCTCAAAACTTCCGCCACAATTTTGCCTGCCGCGCGCATCAAATCCAATTCTTTTTTAGATTTAATTTCCACCGGCATGCGTTGATGCTGTTCCTCGTACATGATTGCCTGACGCGTGAATGAAAACGTTATGAGTTTGCGTTGTAGATGAACATTGGCATCCATTCATCCAGTTGCGCTTCGATTTCTTGAATCGAACGCGTCGCGTCAATATCAATCAACATATCCTGCTCGCGATAAAATTCAATCAGCGGCTCGGTTTGTTGACGATACACTTGCAAACGATGCCGAATCACCTCCGGCATATCATCATCCCGCCTAAGCAATGTCGTGCCGCATAAATCGCACTTGTCATTTTCTCTCGGCGGATTGCTTTTCAGATTAAAGACACTATTATCTTTCGGACAAGTTCGTCGCGCGCTCAAGCGTTCGACGATTTCATCGTCCGTTATCCTGAACGAGACCGCTGCCGTGATACACTTGGCTTTTTCATCCAGCCGCTGGTGCAACGCCAATGCCTGATCGCGCGTGCGTGGAAAACCGTCAAACACAACGCCCATGATTGTATCCGGCTTGTCAAGACGGTCTACAACCATTTGCACAGTCAAATCGTCCGGCACCAATTCGCCTTTGGCTAGAATAGATTTGACCTTGAGTCCGAGCGGCGTTTCATTTTTAATGTGTTCGCGAAACAGATTGCCGGTTGAGAGCTGAACGAGACGAAAGCTTTGATGTAATTTTTCCGCTTGAGTGCCTTTGCCCGAACCCGGCGGTCCCAAAAAAATCAGATAAGGCGCTTCACATGTGCGATTGTTAAACGACCGTTTCACTTTAGCCATCGCCGTTGATGTTTTGGCTGACGGCGCGTCGGGCTTGCGCCGCGCGCCCGCCTGCATTCCACCGTCTCTACTTGATAAAGCCCTCGTAATGACGCATCATCAGCTGCGCCTCCAATTGCTTCATCGTATCCAAAACGACACCGACCACAATCAACAATCCGGTGCTGGAGACGATAAATGTCTGTGTATCCGTCCCCGAAATAAACCGTTCCAGAAAAGGCAAGAGCGCGATAATACCCAACCCCAGCGCGCCGATGATGGTGATACGCATGACGACCCCGTTCAAATAGCGCGTCGTCTGCGGACCGGGACGAATGCCGGGAATAAACCCGCCCTGATTTTGCAGCGTTTCAGATAGATTTTGCTGCTGAAAGACGATAAAGGTATAAAAGAACGTAAACACAATCACCATCACAAAATACGTCACCGCGTACAACCAGCCGCGCTGGTCAAACAACTGCACAATCGTCGTGGCGAAATTACGCAGCCATTCGATACTTGAATTTTGAAAGAACGCGGCGATGAGCCCGGGAAAAATCAAAATCGAGAGCGCGAAAATCAACGGAATCATGCCCGCCGCGTTGACGCGCAGCGGAATATATGTGCTGCCGCCGCCATAGATGCGCATCCCGCGCTGACGTTTGCCGTATTGCACCGGAATGCGGCGCTGCCCTTCTTGCAAATAAACCACGCCGACGACGGTGACAATGGTGATGGCGATAAAAATGAACAACGCGGGAATGTTTGTCGTCGCCAACTGAAAGACGCGTGACGGAATCGCCGCCACGATGCCGCCGAAAATGATGATCGAAACGCCGCTGCCGATACCCTGTTCCGAAATCAATTCGCCCAACCACAGCGCAAACATCGTCCCAGCCGTCATCGAAATCAGAATTGCCCAAGTCGAAATGAACTGCGGCGCCAGCGGATTGACGATATTCAACATGTTAAAGCCCGGCAAAACCGGCGGCGATGTATTCGCCATAATGGACGCCTGTCCCATGCCTTGCAGCAAAGCCAGCGGAATCGTGAGCCAATGTGTATAACGATTGAGTTGACGGCGCCCTTGGTCGCCCTCTTTTTGCAATGCCGTCAACTGCGGAATGAGCGGCGTTATCAGTTGAATAATGATAGAAGCGGTGATATATGGATACACGCCCATTGCCACAACCGAAAAGTTGGACAACGCGCCGCCGGAAAAAATATCCAACACGCCCAACAAGCCGCTTGTCGCGCTTGTGTTCGAGGGACTAAAGACTTGCTCCAACGCATCCAGATTGACGCCCGGAACAGGAATATGCGCCGCAAGACGATAGACGACCAGAATAAACAGCGTAAACAGAATTTTACGCCGCAAATCCGGCAGCCGCATTGCATTTTGAATGGCTTCCAGCATCTTTAGAAATCTTTTCTTGATTTTCTATCTCTCTAACCGCCTAGCGTGCGCACTGTCGCGCATCAGGCGAGAGAAATAAAAAACATCGCAGAGATAATTTAGCGCACTTTACGCGGCGGACGCGTCCACGCCAATTCGCTTGCGCTGCCGCCCGCCGCCGCAATCTTTTCTTTGGCGGTATCCGAAAAAGCGTGCGCGCTCACTTGCAAAGCTTTGGTCAATTCGCCGCGACCCAGCACTTTGACGCGCGCGGTATTGTCAATCAAGCCGCGCTGCAACAGCATTTCCGGCGTAATCTGCGCGTTGACCTCGAACGCTTGCTCCAGCGTATCCAAATTTACCACTGTAAACGGAATCCGATAAATATTGGTAAAGCCGCGCACGTGCGGTAAACGCCGCACCAATGGCAGCTGACCGCCTTCAAAATACGGTCCTTTGGTGCCGCCCGCGCGCGCGCCCTGCCCCTTTGTGCCGCGACCGGCGGTTTTGCCTTGTCCGGCGGCAATTCCGCGTCCTTTGCGTTTTTTATTTTTTGTGGCGCCCGACGCCGGACGCAAATCAGAAAGTTTCATTGCGATTAAAAAATTCAAAATTGAAAATTCGAATTCGGCATTTTGGCGCGCGAATTTCAAATTTCAAATTTCAAATTACGACTTGACTTGGACCGTCACCAAATGAATCACTTTATGAATCATGCCGCGAATCGACGGCGTATCCGGACGTTCAACGGTTTGACCGAGTTTGCGAAGACCCAACGCCGCAATCGTCGCCTTTTGGTCTCGTTTATAACCAATAGCGCTTTTGGTATATGTGATCCGTAAAGTTTTTGTTTCGCTGTTAATTTGCGCTGCCATTGTTCTTTCTCCACGGCGGCAGCAATTCGCCTGCCGTTTTGCCGCGCTTTTTCGACTCGGCTTCGACGTTTTTCATTTCGCCTAGCGCCAAAAGCGTCGCGCGCACCACATTCAATTTATTCGAGCTGCCCAGTGATTTGGTCAATACGTCGCGCACGCCCGCGCATTCCAAAACCGCGCGCACGCCGCCGCCCGCGATCACGCCGGTGCCGGGAGTCGCCGGTTTGAGCATCACTTGCGACGCGCCAAATTTCGCGGTGACAGGATGCGGAATCGTATTCTCCGCGAGCGACACTGGTTTCATGGCTTTGCGCGCTTTTTCCGTGCCTTTGCGGACAGCATCCGGAACTTCGCGCGCTTTGCCGACGCCGACGCCGACCGTGCCTTTATTGTCGCCGACGACGACTACCGCGCGGAATCCAAAATGGCGACCGCCCTTGACCACTTTGGCGGTGCGCCCAATGTCCACGACGCGTTCATCAAAGGTTGATTCCGGTTCGCGGTCGCGATCATCCTGACGCCGGCCGCGCGGGCGCTTTTCTCGTTCGTCTGCCATAGTTTAAAACTCCAATCCTGCTTCGCGTGACGCGTCGGCGAGCGCTTTGACGCGTCCATGATAACGAAATCCGCCGCGATCGAAAACAACCTTTTTAACACCGACTTGCTGGGCGCGTTCAGCAACCAATTTGCCTACACGCTTGGCTTCTTCAACTTTGTTCAGTTCTTTAGCTTGAGCGCGAATACTGGCGTCCAACGTCGAAGCCGCCGCGAGCGTATGCCCTTTGCTGTCGTCAATTACTTGGGCAAAAATATGTTTAGAGCTGCGAAATACATTCAGACGCGGCCGCTCGCCGGTCCCTTTTAAATTGTGACGCGCGCGCGCGCGCCAGTGCCGCCGTTCGCGCAACAGCGCGGCTTTATTCTTGGTAGCAGTTGCCATTACTTGCCTCCCGCCTTGCCGGCTTTGCCAGCTTTGCGGCGCACTTTTTCGCCCTGATAATGAATTCCTTTGCCTTTGTAGGGTTCGGGCGGGCGCAGCGAACGAATATTCGCCGCTACTTGGCCAACCATTTGTTTATCGGGGCCTTCGATGGTGATAATCCGTTGCGATTTATCCACCGTAAAGGTGATTCCGTCCGGCGGTTCAACCGGCACCGGATGCGAAAAGCCGAGCGCCAGCACCAAATTTTTGCCCTGCAGCTCGCCGCGATAACCGACCCCTTCGATTTCGAGGGTTTTGATAAAACCGTCCGAAACGCCCTTGACCATGTTATTGAGCAGCGCGCGCGTCAGACCGTGCATCGCATTGTATGCCGGGTCTTCTGGCGCCTGCACGCTAACTATGCCATTTTCCTGCTTGAGGGCCATGTCCTGATGAAAGGTCCGAGACAATTCGCCTTTTGGACCTTTGACCTTGACTGTCGAGCCATCAATACTAATGTTTACGCCCTTGGGCAACGCCACGGGCATCTTGCCAATCCGTGACATAATTACCACACCTCACACAAAATCTCGCCGCCCAAGCCCTCTTTTTTCGCGCGCGCGCCAGACATGACGCCTTTGGTAGTTGACACAATGGCAACGCCCAAACCGTTACGTACCCAGGGAATGTCGCGCTTGGTGGCGTAAATGCGGCGTCCGGGTTTCGAAACGCGACGCGTTCCCGATAGCACCGGCTGTTTGGCGGTATCATATTTCAACCACACTTTGAGCATCGGGTGCGGGCGTTCGCGCGTCACTTCGATTTTTTCCACAAAACCTTCGTCCTTTAATATTTTTGCGATTGCTACGCGCATTTTGGACACAGGCATCAGCGCCATCGGATGGCGCACCATCGCCGCGTTATGCAAGCGCACTAACATATCAGCAATCGGATCATTCGTCATCGGTCGAACTCCTGGGAGCTACGCATTAGCCGTACCTGAGCAAAACTATGATACAGGCGATGGAAATTCATCGCGCGTCTCGACGGTCTCGCGCATGGCATTACGTCGCTCAAAATATCCGTGTCAATATCGGCACACACAACTTACCAAGATGATTTAGTCACACCGGGCAGCCGCCCTTCGAGCGCTTCCTTGCGAAAGCAAATGCGGCAGAGCTGAAAGCGGCGGATATATCCGCGCGGGCGTCCGCACAACTTGCAGCGATTGCGCACCCGCGTTGGGTATTTCCGGCGCAGCTCGCGATTAATCATGGATTTTTTTGCCACTATTTATTCTCCACAGAGTCATTGCGCGGTCACAATCCATCAAACGACCAACGTGAGGATTTGTGAAGAGCGTTGTCACAGCAAGTCCGCGCCGAGTCCGCGCATTGATTTAGCCGGAACGCCCACAATGACGCTTGCAATCATTTTTGCCGAAACGGCATGCCCATCAACTGCAACAGGCGACGCGCCTCTTCGTCATTCTTGGCGCTCGTCACAATCGTGATTTCCATCCCGCGCAATTTGTCAATCGCGTCGTAATCAATTTCCGGAAAAATCAACTGCTCGCGCAAACCCAACGTATAATTGCCGCGCCCGTCAAAAGCATCGCGCGGCACGCCGCGAAAATCGCGCACGCGTGGGAGGGCGGTATTCATCAAACGGTCCAAGAACCAATACATGCGTTCGCCGCGCAGCGTGACCTTGACGCCAATGGCGTTGCCTTCGCGCAATTTAAAGGTGGCGATAGATTTTTTGGCTTTACGCACCAGCGGCTTTTGGCCCGTGATGGTGGTCAAATCTTTGACCGCCGCGTCCAACGCTTTGGCATTGCTCAACGCTTCGCCGAGTCCAATGTTGACCACCACTTTTTTGACTTGGGGCAATTCCATCGCGTTCGCATAGCTGAATTCTTTCATCAAGGTCGGCGCGATTTCTTGGCGATAGCGTTCGCGCAAGCGCGGCGGGACACGCTGCGCCGGCGCGCTCGCTTTGGCGGCGCCTTTGGCTTTGCCTTCGGTTTTGGAAGCCGCCGCGTCTTGAGTGGCAGCGCTCTTTTTTGCGGTATCTTTGCCCGCAGCTTGCTTTGCTTTCTTTTCGTCAGCCATGTTGAGGAAAAAAAGTCAAAAGGGAAAAGGGTCAAGCGCAAAGTGAAAAAATTTCGCTTGTTTGCGTTTTTAGCTTTTAACTTTTAACTTATTATTTATCAATCGCGCTGCCGCATTTGCGACAGACGCGGTATTTACTATCCTTTTCGCCAGCTTCAAACCCAACGCGCGTCGGCTTGCCGCAATGTGGACACACCACCGCCACTTTGGACCAGTGCATCGGACCTTCGCGTTCGATAATGCCAGTCTGGGTGCGAACTTGCATCCCGGTGCGACGCTGAGCTTTTTTCTGCATATTGACGCCCTGCACAATGACGCGCTCTTGTTTTGGATAAACGTATTGCACCGCGCCTGTCTTGCCTTTATCTTCGCCGCTCAAGATTTGGACGGTATCGCCTTTACGAATCTTGTTCATGGTAACTGCTCGACCGCTGTCAACGGACTGCCGACCGCAAAAAATATTGGCTGCTGTCCGTCACCCGCCGTCGTTTTATAATACTTCCGGCGACAGCGACACGATTTTCATGAAACCTTTTTCACGCAATTCGCGCCCGACCGGGCCAAAAATGCGCGTGCCGCGCGGGTTTGTTGTTTCCTTTTCCAAAATCACCGCCGCGTTCTCGTCAAATTTAATGGACGATCCGTCGCTGCGACTGTACTCTTTGGCGGTGCGCACAACCACCGCGCGCACAACTTCGCCTTTTTTAATGGACGCGTTTGGCGCCGCCGCTTTGACTGAAGCGATAATAATGTCGCCGACGGCGGCATAGCGACGCCCGGAACCGCCGATGACGCGAATGCACATGATTACGCGCGCGCCTGTGTTATCGGCGACCTTGAGGCGCGTAGTTTCCTGAATCATTCCTCGTCTCCTTCGGTCTCCGCCAAAGCATCCCCGTCGGCATATTCTTGCTCGAATTCGCTGGCTTGCGCTTGGTCGCCGGACATCTCGTCCACCGATTCAAAGCCGCCCAGCGCCGCGAGCCGTTCCGCCGCGCGTTTGCGCTCTTCATCTTTGCGCGTTTGCTTTTCGACGCGTTCCTTTTCGAGCAAGGATTCGAGTTCCTTTTCGCGAATCATCTCGACCACTTCACCGGCGCGCACGATTTCAGCGACGCGCCAATGTTTGGTGCGCGAGAGCGGGCGGGCTTCGACAATTTTGACCAAATCGCCTGCTTTGGCATGCGGCGTTTCATTATGCGCTTTGAAACGGCGGCGCACCGTGATAATCTTGCCATACAACGGATGGCGGCGCCGCGTCTCGACCACAACCACAACCGTTTTTTGCATTTTGTCGGAAACGACTTTGCCGACCATCACTTTGCCTTTGTATTGACGTTCGCTCATTATGTCGCTCCCTTCTTGACCACGATTCCGCCGAGCTGCCGTTCGCGTTGCAATGTTTTAATCCGCGCGATTTGGCGGCGCACTTGCTTGAAACGGTTCATGTCCTTGACCTGCCCCGAGGCATTCTGAAAGCGCAGGTTAAACTGTTCTTGATACAAATCGTCGAGTTGTTTATCCAATTCGGCGTCGTTCAGCCGGCGCAATTCGCCAATATTCGTTTTCATTGTCCCACCTCTGGCTTGCGGACAAATTGCGTCTTGATGGGAAATTTGTGCGCCGCGAGGCGCATGGCTTCTTCCGCCACGTCCTCTTTGATTCCGCCGATTTCAATCAATACGCGTCCGGGCTTGACGACCGCGACCCAATGGTCGGGCGCGCCTTTGCCGCCGCCCATCCGAGTTTCGGCGCCTTTGATTGTCACCACATGGTCTGGAAAGACGCGAATCCAAATTTTGCCGCCGCGTTTCACAAAGCGGACAATCGCGCGGCGCGCAGCTTCGAGTTGCCGACTGGTAATCCATGCGGGTTCCAATGCTTGCAGCCCGAACTCGCCGAACGAGACTTGGACGCCGCGCAATTCTTTACCCTTCATGCGGCCGCGATGCTGCTTTCTAAATTTGGTGCGTTTTGGCATCAACATAATTAATTGCTTGTCGCGCATCGCGTATCGCGCGTCGCATATCGCGGCTAATCCTGTGGCGATAAGCAAGAGGCGATACGCGACATGCTAATTCGTCGCGCTTGATTCGACAACTCGCGCAATGCGCTCTTCTAATTTGCGTTGGCGGTCTTCGGGCAAGATTTCGCCGTGATAGACCCACACTTTGATTCCAATTTTGCCATATGTCGTCTTGGCTTCGGTGCGCGCGAAATCAATATCGGCGCGCAAGGTGCCGAGCGGCACGCGACCATCTTTGACAGTTTCGCGGCGTTTCATTTCTGAACCCGCCAGCCGTCCCGCCATTTCGACTTTGATGCCTTTGGCGCCGGCGCGCATAGCGCGCTGCACAGATTGTTTCATCGCGCGTTTGTGCGAGATGCGTTTTTCAACTTGCTGCGCGATGCTGTCGCCAATCAACGTCGCGTTGATTTCGGGCTTGGGCACTTCCAAGACTTCGAGCTTGGTTTTCTTTTTGGTCAACTCGTCCAATTTTTTGCGTAGATCGTTGACCGTGATGCCTTTGCGGCCGATGACGAGGCCGGGCTTGGCAGTCCACACATTGACCGTGACGTTGCCGGGATAGCGTTCGATTTCAACATCGGCGATGCCCGCGTTCGCTACTTTGTCAAGCACTAGTTTGCGAATCGCGCGGTCTTCGATCAAGAGCTGTTGATACGTTTTCTTTTCGGCAGCATACCAGCGCGAACGGCTGTCTTTGATGACGCCGAGGCGAAAACCATAGGGATGAACTTTGCGACCCACTTAGTTGCTCTCCTTTTCGGAAACGCCCACGGTGATGTGGGTATAGCGATGTTCAATCGGTTTGACGCGCGAGCGCGCGCCCAGTTTGCGCCAACGGCGCGATGGCGCTTTGTCGGCGACGGCAGTGCTGACAAATAAATCGTCGCGCGCAAAGCCGAAATTGTTTTCCGCGTTAGCGGCTGCGGAATGGATGGCTTTGGCAATGGGTACGGCGCTGCCCTTGGGGGTCAACTTTAAGATGCTAATTGCCTGATCCACCTGTTTGCCGCGCACCATGTCCAGCACCAAGCGCGCTTTGCGGGGCGACATCCGCAAGTATTTTTCTACCGCCTTGACTTCAATCTCTGCCATATTCGTAAATGATTGAGAGATTGAGAGAAATTTTCGTTGCGCGAAAACAATCTCTCCTTCGCTCTATCTCTCCCTCTTATTTCGCTTCCGTCGCTTTTTCTTTGGACGAATGTCCGCGGAAATGCCGCGTCGGCGCAAATTCACCTAGACGATGCCCGACCATATTTTCAGTAATATAAATCGGCACATGGCGGCGCCCGTCATGGATAGCAATCGTGTGTCCTACCATTTGCGGAAAGATGACCGACGCGCGCGACCATGTTTTCACAACGCGCTTTTCGCCGCTGCGATTCATCTGCTCGATGCGTTTGAGCAGCTTGGGTTCGACAAAAGGTCCTTTTTTAAGAGAACGGCTCATTGGATTTCTGATTTCGGATTTATGGTTTACGATTTAAATGGGTCGTTCCCTAATCAAAAAGCATAAATCAAAAATCGTCAGTTGATTTACTTCTTTCCGCGTCGCCGCACAATATATTTGTCGGTGCGCGAGTTGTTGCGCGTACGATAGCCAAGCGCAGGTTTGCCCCACGGCGTTTTGGGCCCAGGCATCCCGATACCGGATTTGCCTTCGCCGCCGCCGTGCGGATGATCGCGCGGCGTCATAGCAATCCCGCGCACGCTGGGGCGCCAACCCATGTGGCGTCTGCGGCCCGCTTTGCCCAACTTGATAGTGCTTTGTTCGATGTTGCCAATCTGCCCAATCGTGGCAGCGCATTCCATCGAAATATAGCGCACTTCGCCGGACGGCATACGCACTTGGGCATATTTGCCTTCTTTGGCGAGCAGCTGCGCGCCAACGCCGGCGCTGCGCGCGATTTGGCCGCCTTTGCCTTTGATGAGTTCGATATTGTGAATGAGCGTGCCAAGCGGAATATTTTTAATGGGCAGCGCGTTGCCGGATTTCACTTCGGCCTCGGGCCCGGACATTAACATATCGCCGACGCGCACTTCGAGCGGCGCAATGATGTAGCGCTTTTCGCCGTCCGCGTAATGCAATAATGCAATGCGCGCGGTGCGGTTCGGGTCGTACTCGATTGCCGCCACTTTGGCGGGAATGCCCGTCTTATCGCGTCGAAAATCAATGATGCGATATTTGGGGCTGGTGCCGCCGCCGCGATGGCGCACGCTCAATTCGCCGCGATTATTGCGACCCGCCCATTTCTTTTTGTGGCGCAAGAGCCGTTTTTCTGGCGCTTTGCCTTTGGTCACTTCTTCAAACGTCGAAACAGTTTGCCAGCGGCGACCGGGCGATGTAGGTTTATATGCTTTAGTTGGCATCTTAGTTAGCGATTAGAGATTGGAGATTAGAGTATGGAAATTCCGCGCACTGTTCGGAACGGCCGCCTCGAGTCTCTAATTTCTAGACCCCTTCAAATAAATCTATGCGCTGATTCGCCGGAATCGTGACGATGGCTTTTTTCCACATGGATGTCCAGCGCGTTTGACGGCGCCGCAAGGAGCGGCGCGCTTTGCGCGGCATGGTCATGACATGCACGTCAATGACGGTGATTTTGGGAAACGCGGTTTCAACAGCTTGTTTGATTTGTTGTTTGTTGGCGCGCGGGTCCACTTCAAAGGCGTACTTGCGGTACAAATCGCGCAAGAGATTACTCTTTTCCGTCGTGAGCGGACGGCGCAATACTTCGTAAACGTGCATCTTATTTGCCTCCGTTTCCGGCGTCGAAAAAGGTTTCGACGGCGCTCAAGGCGGCTTGGCTCATGATCACTTTTTCATAGCCGAGCAAATCACGCACATTCAAATAACTCGCGCGCAGTGTTTTGACATTTTCCAGATTATGCGCCGCGCGCGTGAGCGGTTCATTCGCTTCGTGCAAGAGCAGCAACGCGGTGGGTTCGGCTTTGAGATTGCTCAAGATACGGCGCATGGCGGCGGTCTTGACGTCATCCAATTTAATTTCATCCACCACGACGATTTGATTCTCTTGCGCTTTGGCGGCGAGCGCCGATTTTAACGCAAGATGACGCATCTTTTTAGGCATCCTTTGTTCGTACGAACGCGGGTGCGGGCCAAACACGACGCCGCCGCCTTTCCAGTGCGGCGCGCGCGTCGAACCTTGCCGCGCGCGGCCCGTGCCTTTTTGCTTCCACGGTTTTTTGCCGCCGCCGCGCACCATGCCGCGCGTTTTGGTCTGATGATTGCCTTGCCGCGCATTCGCGTTTTGGCGCACGAGCGCTTGATGCATCACCGGTTTATTCGGCGCGATGCCAAAAATATCGTCGCGCAGCTCAATCTGGCTGATTTCTTGTCCTGCTTGATTAAACAATGGAACTTGCATCGAAAAACTCCGCGTATCGCGTACCGCGTATCGCATGACGCCAGAATCGGTCGAACGATTCACGCCAAGCTATAGGCGATATGCTACTTTTTTCCCTTGGGCAGTTTGCGCGCCTTTTTAATAAAAATCAGTCCGTTCTTGGCTCCCGGCACGGCGCCTCGAACCACCACTAAATTGCGTTCCGTATCCACCTGAATCACTTCCAGATTCGACGCGGTGACGCGTTCGGCGCCCATGCGGCCCGCGCGGCGCGTGCCTTTTAAAACACGTCCGGGCGTCGTCGTTGCCGACGAGGAACCGGGGCGGCGCAAGCGGTCGGATTGACCATGCGTTTTGGGACCGCCGCGGAAATGATAGCGTTTGACGCCGCCGGCGGTGCCTTTGCCTTTGCTGATGCCGGTCACATCCACGCGTTCGCCCGTTTCAAACAGCGCCGCGTTCAATTTTTGACCGACTTTGAAATTAGCGATTTGGCTCGTCCGCACTTCGCGCAAATGCTTGAGCGATGGCAAATTTTTCAAATGACCGCGTTCGGGTTTGTTCAAACGACGCGTTTCGTCATAACCGATTTGAATCGCGGTATAACCTTCTTTTTCGTTCGTGCGAATATGGGTGACATAGCACGGCCCGACTTCGAGCACGGTCACTGGAATCACATGCCCTTTGCTCGAAAAAATCTGTGTCATGCCGCGCTTGCGGCCCAACAATCCTTCTGCCATTTCAATTTCTCCCCTTCATCGCGTCGAAAATAATTTCGCGCGACAGTAGGCGTTTGAGTTTATGCTTTTGGATTTTTGATTTCCGAGCGCTCAAAAAGTTCGTCCAATCAAAAATCGTAAATCAAAGCTATAATTTAATTTCAATGTCCACGCCCGCGGGCAAATTCAGCCGCATGAGCGTATCAATCGTTTTGCTGCTCGGTTCCAGTACGTCAATGAGCCGCTTGTGCGTGCGAATCTCGAATTGTTCGCGCGAATCTTTGTCAATGAACGCGCCGCGAATGACAGTGAACTTTTCAATCTTGGTCGGCAGCGGCACCGGACCAATCACCGCCGCGCCGGTGCGTTCCGCCGTCTCTACAATTTGTTTTACCGATTGGTCAAGCACGCGGTGGTCGTACCCTTTGAGCCGAATGCGAATTTTTTGTCGCGCCATATCGAATCTTGAATCTCTCGTCTCCAGTCTCTAGTCTCTATAACCAGAGACTAGAGCTTTGAGATTAACTAATCACATTGGTAATCACGCCCGCGCCGACCGTGCGTCCGCCTTCCCGAATCGCAAACCGCGATCCGTTCTCCAACGCCACCGGCGTTATCAACT
>JAJTXZ010000027.1 GCA_021463195.1 Anaerolineae bacterium | reverse complement strand
GATTTGATTTGCGGCGACAATAGTGACTCCTACTTGGTTGGGATAGGTGTGTTTGGCAACCCCTATTCTACCAAGTAGGAATATTCAAATGCGCTCTGACGACGACGACAATCACGCAAGCGAATCAGCGCGCGGATTTTACGGCAATGCTTGACGGCGTTGTGAACGCGAGCGCCAATTCCAATGTTGAAATTCAAATCGGCAGTGGACAGCCATTCCAGAGCGTCGCGCATAGCGGCGGCGCATGGCATTTCGATTGGTTGACCGGCGCGCTGGATGGCGCAACCGTCGCCGTCACCGCGCGCGTAACGGATGGTTATGGCCGCGCTGCCAGCGTGACGAAAAATGTGTACGTGGATGTCGTCGCGCCCAGTCAGGTGAATCTCGACGTATCCGCCCAAGATGGCGGCAATCCCGCCGTGACGCTCAATAGCGATGCAGCAGTGCGATTCAATAATCCCAAACTCATTATGGATTGGGGCGCGGCAACGGATGGCAGCGGTATCGCAACCTATTATGTTGGATTCACAACCAATCCGCTCGTCAATCTCGGCGACCTCACCGCGCAAAACGCGACGCATTTTGAATTTACGCCGAATGAAGCTACCGTCTATTACGCGCAGCTCGTGAGCGAGGACGCGTATGGCAATCGTTCCGCCATGACCGCGGGTCCCTTTTATGTTGACGCGCCGACGACGCCCGATCTTGTGGACGATATGAATTACGACGGTTGGAGAGATAGCGGCGCGAGTTGGGTGAGCTCTGATCACGCTTTGGCGCTGAACACGCCGAATACGTCCGCGCAAAATCTGTTCGCGTCATGGAACGCCGATACGCTGCGGATGCTTTGGCAGGGCGCGGATTGGAATTCGCAGGGCGATCTCTTTGTTTATCTCGATACGAATGCCGGCGGCGCGACGCAGCTGTATGATCCCTATCCCGCTGACGCCGGCGCCAACGCGCTGCGCTTGCCGGACGGCTTTGACGCCAACTATCTCGTCTGGATTCAAAATCGCGCCGACGCGACGCTGTGGCAATTCAACGGCGGCTGGTCGCAGGTGGCGGCGCTCGACGCGACTCGGTTCTATGCCGACTCGACGCGCGCTGATATTCGTTTGTCCTTGAACGCGTTAGGCCTGACGCCCGCGTCGTCGCTCAAATTCATCGCGCTCGCCAGCGAAGAGAATACTTTGCAAGTGTGGGCGAGCGCGCCGGATAAAAATCCGCTCAACAGCGCGCGCGTGACAAGCGCGCTCGGACAGGGGCGCGCGCTGACACAATACGCGCTCACGCAATATTACGCTTTCCCCACATTGACAAGCGGCGTTTTGCCAAATGGCGGAAAACGTCCCGGCGGCGCTATGCAGGCGACGCTTGACGCCGCTGTCGGCGGAATACGCGTCGGATTCTTGCAAGATAGTCTGTTCGACGCAGTGACGCCAAACGCGCGTCTCGACGCTGATGGCGATGGACAACCCGACCGCGCGCTGCCGTTTGGCATGCAGCTCGTCAATGTTGGCGATGGGCAAACATTGCAATATGTTTTGCGATATGAAAATCGCGGCAGCGAAACGGCAAGAAATGTGACGCTCACCGCTCGCGCGTTCGGCGCGTTACGCATCAATGGCGGGCAGACTATTCAAACGATCAATCTCGGCGATGTCGGCATCGGCATCTCCAACACCGTCACGATTAACGGCGACATCAACACCGCGTTGAATGACCAATCCGCCGAACTCGATATCGCCATCGCGGACGAACTGCACGGCGCGTTTGATTGGCTCTGGGCGCTCCATCCTGTCAACGCGCAGCCGCCAACGACTGTGACGATTGCGAGCGCGGACGAATGGGCGCGCCCCGGCGTCAACACCGTCTTTGGCGCGGTGAATGATCTGCTGGGCGTTCAGACAATTCAACTCGATGTGAACGGGCAGCTGACAAATTGTCCCGTGAATGATCCGCACGCGGGCGTATGGAGCTGCGCGTTCGATGCAGGAGCTTTGACGGGATTGAATGAATTGTCGGTCCGCGCGCGCGCGACGAATGTTTCAAATCTCACGAGCGCGTGGACGCCGCCGCTCAAACTTTTAGTGGACACGACGCCGCCGACTGTTACGCTCGACGCGGCGGTGGACGCGATGCTCACGGATGGCATCATCGGGCTGAATGAAACGCAGTGGTCGGGACAGATACAGGATAATCGCGCCGCGCACGCGTTCGCGCTGTGCGACGGCGTCGCGTTTACGTCTTTCTGCGCGCAAGGAGACGTTGTGCCATCCGACGACACCACAGGCGCCTGGAATAATAATCTCGCCAATCTGATGGCGGGCGATGGAATTTCCAAAACTGTCAGTATTTACGGTTTCGACGGCGCAGGCAATCGGTCGGCGACGCCGGCGCAGCGAACCTTTACGCTGGATACCATCGCGCCCGTCATTACCGTAACCCAGCAAATCACGGCGAGTTTGGAAGCGCGTGTTTTAATTGACGCGCCAACGACCCAAGCCGAATTAACTGCCCAACAAGCTCCGCCTGAAGCGCAATTCGGTTTGCGCGGCATTGTGAGCGATGGCGGCGGCGTGGCGGAAATGTACGCCTATCTCGTGACCGCCGATGGCGCATCCAAAACCGAAACAGTCCAACTGACCCTGTCCGACGCGCATAATGGCGCATGGACCTATACGCCGCTAAATCCGCCCGCCGCCGCGTTTACCGTCTTTATCGGCGCGCGCGATATCGCCGGCAATGTGCGCGTCATTGGCTCGTATCAAGCGCAAGGCGATAACAGCGTCACGTTGTTTATTCCGCTGCTCGGGCGCCGATTCTTGACCGCATCCCAAGACGCGCTGCTTGCCACCGCAACGCTGACGCCAACCGCAACGCTAACGACAACAACCACGACAGCGACGGCGACGGCGACGCCAACCTTGACCGCGACCGCGACACTGACAACGACGGCGACCGCGACGGCAACGTTGACGCCAACCTTGACCACAACTATAACGCCGACGTTGACGCCGACTGAAACGCCGACGGTAACCGAAACCGCGACTGAAACGCCGACGCTCGCGTTCACCGCGACGCCGACGGAAACTCCGACCGATGTTCCGACCGAAACGCCTACTGTCGTCGCGTGCGCTGCACCGCCGCAGCCCGTGACATTGCTTGCGCCACAAAATGACGCGACTGTCACAACAAAACGCGTTACGCTCGAATGGAGCGCGGCGGATTGCGTGGACTCGTACCGCGTCGTTGTGCGCGATGCTGACGGCAAAGCGATAGTGCGCGTCAACAAAATCACAGACTTTTCATTCCGTACCGAGCCGCTCGCCAAAGGACGCTACACTTGGGAAATTGTCGCCATTAACGGTTATGGCATGACCCATTCCGAGACATGGCAATTCCGCGTCAAACCGGAAACATCTTTGAGTGAATTCAAAACCATTGGCTTTGTCGCGCCATTGAACGAAAACGAATCGCGCGCGTCAGCGGACGCGTTCGCCAAAGTGACTCGCTCTCCGACGCGACGCCCAACGCGTGATCTCACCGCGAATCCGCGTCGCACGCGCACGCCCACCGACGCGCCCACCGACATATTGACCGAAACGCCGACATTTGCGCCGACTGATGCGACGATAGAAACGCCAGAATTGACGCCGCTTCCCGCGCCCCAAGCCGCGGATAAAGCCGTCGCGCCCGGCCGGATGATGACCCAGCTGCGCGTTTTCAATACAAGCGCCAAGCAAGTCGCGCGCGTGCAATTCGAAATCTTTGACGCGCAAGGCAACCGCGTATTCGCCGATAAATTCCGCATTAAACCGAACGCCGCGCGTTTGGTGGAACTGCCCGCGTCGCTCGCCCAAAATTTTGTCGGCAACGCGCGGCTCAGCGCCGACCAGCGCATTCAAGCCATTGTCATAGACACGAATGGCAAGACGGGCGCGACAGACACGTACGAAGCGCCATCGCGCGCTTCGACTCTGCTCACGCTGCCGTTTGTGCGTCATCTCAAGCTGGATACGCGTAATAGCTTGTTCGCCATTCAAAACGTGACGGCGAATAGCGCGAACGCGACACTGCGAATTTTTGATCCCGACGGCATCCAAATTATTGCCCAAGCGTTGACGCTTGCGCCGAACGGTTCTGCCTATATCAACTCGAACGATTTATTTCCGACAGGCGCGTTTGTCGGCAGCGCCCAAATTACGTCCGACCAACCGCTCGCGGCGGCGCTGCTCGCGCTGGATATAAAAGATACCGCGTCCACAAGCGCGTTCACCCCAAGCCAAGCCGCGCCATCCATGTTGGCGCCGTTTGTCACGCGGCGCGTGCGCGCGACAGGCGTCATCCCCCGTTGGACCGAAATCTATGCGCGCAATCAGGATACGCAGCCAACAGATATAACCGTCGAGTTCTTTACGAATGCGGGCGAATCGCGCGGCGTCGTCACGCGCGCGAATGTCGCGGCGGGCGGCATCGCATCGTTCAACACGCGCGAATCGGAATTTAAATTCCTCGGCAAAAAATTCAACGGCTGGGCGCGCGTGACTGCGCCGGGCGCGCCGCTTGCGGTGACGATTCTGAACGCGCAAAATAGAGGCAAACAACTAGCGACGGTGAACGCGGCGGCTGAAAGCGAACTGTCCGCGCGCGTTGGATGTCCGGACTTGAAGGTGGACGCGACGACCAAGTCAATTCTCACGCTGTTGAACGGCGACGCGCATGACGCCGCAAACGTCCGCTTGCGCGTGTATGATTCGGAAAGCGGCGCGCAAGTGGCGGATGTGACCGTCAAGGTCAATGCGGCGAGCGCGTATTCCGTCACGTCGCCGCACGGGTTCTATCAACCGCTTCAACCAGAATTTCGCGGCACGCTGCGTATCACCACCGTCAAGGGCGGCGCGCGCGAAATTGTGGCGTTGGCGCGAACGTATACGCTGAACGCCAAGGGGCGCGCGACAAGCGCGCGCGCGTACATGTGCCAATAACGCGCCTTTAACCGAAAACAAAAAAGCATCCGCCGCGCAAATTACGCGGCGGATGCTTTTTGCCTAGACGAGAACGAACAAGCTGGCGCCAGTCGCGCGGCTTAGTTGTTTTTGAACACATCGAACGCGGAAAAATCTACCCAGTACAAACTCGCGAGATTCGGCACGCGCGCGCGAATTTTTTCGCCGATTTCTTTTGGCGCGTCTTGCAATTCGCCCCACCATTTTTGGTCGGCGGGATAACCGAATTGAAAACCCACTTGCGCGGGGGCGAACGTTTTACCCCACGTTTCAAATTCATTGACCATCGCGTCCATAGATTCAAACCCCTGCGAATCATCCACGAACACAATGCCCTCGCGTTCCGTCGGCGGCATTTTTTCTTTTTCCCAATGTTTCAAAAAGAGGCGATAGGTGGGATTGAATTCACGCGCCGTGTCGCGCCACAAACGCGCGTCGGCATCGCTCACGCGTTCGCCTTCGGGTTTGTCCGTTGATTTGAACCATTCCACATCCACGCCGACGCCAATCACGGAGGGATGCTGCGCGTATTTTTCCAAAACAATCCGAATCAACTCGTCCACCGGCGCATTGCCCGGTTCCACTTGCAGCCACACTTGCGCGCCCATTTGGTCAAACAACGTCAACGCTTCTTCGTTGCGATCCTTCATCGAAAAATGAATTGTAGGATCGTCGCTCTTGCCGAAAAAGGTAAGTTGCGTTCCCGTCCCCGAAACGTTGCCCACAATCCAAATAATCTGCGGCGGCGCGCCGTCAAAACGTTCTGACATGTTTTTCGCAAAATCCGCCCAATATTTCACGCCGGGGTCGTACGGCGGTCCGTAGGTGGAAAAACGAAAACCCGCGCCAAAGGGCAGCGGCGGTAGTTCTGATTTTTTCCCTTGCGCCGTTTCATAAATCGCGTTCAACAACGAAGTCGCGTCCGTTGAATCGTCGTTGAGCGTCCAAAACATGATGCCGCTCGCGCGCTCCAACGCCAATTTTGTTTTCGCGCGCATCGTGGGGAGACCGTTGTACGCCGCGAGCGTTCCGTGATAGTTGAAAAAATCGGTCTGCGCCGCGTTCGCATCCGCTTGAATCAATTTGCGATACGGCGCGTCGCCGGGCTGCGCGTAAAATGGCACGCCCAACACGATTTTGTTTTGCGGCAAGCCGCGCGCGTGCCAATAATCGAGCGATTGCTTGGCGAGCGCGTACGTCGAGTGATGCGCGCCGGCGTCCGCATACGCCATCAGATTTAGAAAATCAACGAGCGCGAACGTTTCGTCGGGAATGCCCTCCGCGTTTTCGCCGTACGCGGCGACGGCGGCGGTCAATAATTTTTTGCGCGCATCGAGTTCCGCGCGCAATTCTTTCATCAACGCGAGAAAATTTTCAGACGACGCGCCGCCCGTTGGATATTCCCAATCCATGTCCACGCCGTCCAAATTATTTTCGTCCACGTATTGCATCAAACTCTTGACAAATTTCGCGCGCAGTTCGGGCGACGCGGCGAACGCTTCAAATTGTTTGTCCAAACCCCAACCGCCGACGGAAATTAAAACTTGAACGCCGCGTTCGTGCGCCATTTGAACGTACTGTTGAAGTTTCCATGTATTCGCCGGGAAATCAATCGTGCCGTCGGGTTTTGGCAGCGCGAACGAATAATTGATGTGCGTGAGTTTGGCGATTTGTTCGGGCGCGACCTGGACGCCCCAATCGGTGATGTAACCGATGATGCGAAATTGGGGCGCGGGTTCCGGCGTCGCGGTGGAAGGGGGAGGAGGAATCGTTGGGGTCATGGTGGGATTGGGCGTCAAAGTTGGCGGCGCAAGCGTCGGTGTGGGCGGCGTTGGGCTGCACGCAAAAATCAGCGCGAGCAAAAGAGAGATGCCGAAAATTGATTTGATGAAAAAATTTTGTCGCTTCATGTTACGCTGTCCAAAAATCGAATGAATATAACGTTACGAGCAAGCCCATCCATAAAATGCTCAACAAACTCCACGCGCGGTCAAACACAACATTCTTGCCTAAACGCGCGAGCGCGAGAAATAACGCGGGCATCGCCAGCACATAACGTTGATTGCTTTGCAAGTAGCCGCTGGTCAAGGGAATGAACAGCACGATGAAACTGTACAACGCGATTTCGGGATAACGTCGCGCGGTGAGAACGCACGCGACAATGCCCAAACCAATCGCCGCGAATTCGAGACCATAGTAGAGCGACGTTTGAAATTTTCCTGCCAGCGCAATGCTCCACGCGTTCGCGAGACTCTGCCACGTCACATCGAGCCACAAAAATTTGCGTCCGAAATAATTTTCTTGGACCAGCGTGAACATTTCGCCCCACGCGGAAAAACGCCACAGCGCGTACGCGGCGAGTGGCAAAATCACGAACACGAGATTGAGCAAAATGCGTCCGCGCGGTTGTTCCGCCGCGCGCCATTGTTGAAACCACGCGTACGCGAGCGGAATCACGAGCGCGACGCCAATCGCGCGCGTGTAGACCGCAAGCGCCGCGAGGGCGCTCGCCCAAAGCAAATGCTTGCGCCGCATCAACGCGAGCGAAACAAAACTCAAGCCCAAAAATAATCCTTCGGTGTACACTTGCGCGAGAAAAAAACCGGTTGGAAAGATCAACAAATAAAATCCCGCGCGCAGTCCGCCCTCAGCGCCCAATTCCTTGCGACACAAATCGTACAACGCGAACATTGCCGCGAGCGCGCCGAGCGCGGAAACGATTACGCCGGCGAGCGTCGCGGTGGCGATTTGATTCAAACCAAAAAGTGTCAGCGGAACGGAAACCGCGCGCATCAGGTACGGATACACGGGAAAGAACGCGTAATTTAATTTGATCGGTTCGCCGCGCGGACGCTCCATCTCGCCGGGCAGCGGGTCGTCATAGCCCACCGTCGCGATCGAAATATAATATTCCGAATCCATGTTGACTTGGGTATTGAGAAATGGTTCGGTGAGCGATGGCTCTTGCGCGGGGTTGTGGCGCGTGGTGTCGCCGGGCGTCCATTCCAACACGCGGTCTGGGCGGCGCAGTTCAAACCGCTCAAGGACAAGCGTCTGGAATGAAATCAAAATGGCGAGCCAAGCGAGCCAAAGTAAAATGATGGCGCGAAGGGGGGGGGGAGATAAAAATTGACGCAAATTCATTGCGCGGGGATAGCGGCGCGCGGCGCGAATCGCAACGTCGCCTGCAAACGTTCGCGGATTGCCGAGGTTGGCGCGAGGCGCGCCTGTTCCATCGCGAGCAAGACCGCGCCGACGACGGGCGGAGCTTTGAGCCGCGTCAACCGCGCGTTGGGCGCAAGCGGCAAAATCGTTTCGCGCATTGGACGAATCAACACTTTGCCTGAATTGAACATGCTGCCCACCAATACGACATCGAACGTTTCGTTTTGAAAATCGAGTTGTCGAATCACCGCGTTCGCCAATTCGCCAAGTTCGAGTCCCGCGCGTTCAATCAGTTTTTGCGCGACGGTATCGCCTTGAGCTGCGATTTGAAAAACCAATGGCGCGGCGGACGCGTCCAATTCGTATCGAAAGTTAATCAATCCTTCGAGCAAATCTTCTAAATTGCGCGCGCCTGCGCGTTCAACCATCACGTCCGCGAGCCGCGTGACGGGTCCGCGTTTTGACCATTGATGCGAGAGGGCTTGGACGGTCCATTGTATCAATTCGCTCGCGCCCGCGCCTTCGCCCATTCGCGTGCCGGCGCCCGTGACCATTCCTTCGCGTTTGCCATCGCGCGTGCGTCCGCGCGCGTTGCAGCCCGTGCCAGAAACGACGGCGACGCCCCAACCCTCGCGCGCGCCCGCGATGACGCCGAGCATCGCGTCATTCACAATTTCGAGCGGCGCCTCTAGTTTTAATGAACTGATCGCGTCGAGCATCGCCGCGCGTTCGGTGTGCCAATCGAAACCCGCGATGCCGAACCCCGCGCCGTCCAAAGCGCGCGCGACGATGCGCGCGTTCGTCAACGCTTCGCGCGTCGCCGCGCCGAGCGCATGAATCATGCCCTCGTAACCAACTGATTCGTGATTGCCGCCGCCCGCGCCGCCGAACCCGATGACCTGTCCGGTTTCATCCGCAACGCACGCGTGGGTTTTGGTGCTGCCAATATCGAGTCCGAGAAAATAGCGCGACATAGGATTGGAGAATGGAGATTGGAGATTGGAGATTTTTTGCGTTAAGCGTGATTCCGCATTGCATCGCGCAGAACGCGATAGCCGATGACGTGAACGCCGGATGTCGCAATCATCGCGCGAAATTGTTCATTCAAAAATAATTTATGATCGGCGACGCGGCATTTCCAATCGGGTGTCATCGCGCGCGTTTCAGCGCCGTCGCGGCACGGATGAAAGACGAGCGCGCTCAGACCAATCGGCAGCGCATCCAACGCGCGCTGCGCTTCGCGCAAACGATTTTTGTGCTGCGTCAACGACAAGGCGTCGAAATGGTCGAACGTCGGCATCCCGCGTTTTTCGGCGCGGCGAATCAACGCTGAAATATTTTTCGGCAGGTCGTTATTCCACGCGTGTTCGGCGCGCAGCACGAACGCGGGCAAGCGAAATTTTTGGGCGACGCGCAAATAGGGCGGCAAGAGGCGCGGATGAAAGAGCGTGAGCATGTGCGTATCCATGTGCGTCACATCAAAACCGGACGCCAGCGCGCGTTTCACTTGCGCGGTCAATTCTTTTTCCACCGCGTCGGGGTCGGCGCGTTCTTGCGTGGGTTCACTCGTGGAAAAAAAATAACCGTCCGCGTCCAACATGCCGCTCGCGCGTTCGCGCGTCGAAAGCGCGCCCCAGCGAAAATTTTGCCATTCGCTGTTCAATGTGCAGTGGACGCCAATATCGAAATGCGGATTGTTTTGCTGCGCGCGAAAAAATTCGGCGGCGGCGGGATACCACGGACACGGCGTCATCGTCGCGGCGGAGGACATGATGCCCGCGTCCAGCAAATCGGCATACGCGTCCACCGAAGATTGACACATGCCAATATCATCCGCATGCAAAATGACAACGCGCGCGTCGGGAGCATAACCGAGTTTTTGGAGAATGGGGTTCATGGAAATTAGAGATTAGAGATTGGAGATTGGAGATTGGAGATTGGGAGATGGGTGATTGGGTGATTGGGTGATTGGGCGATTTTTGATTTTTGATTGGCGATTAACCCTTGACAATACGCGATATGCAATTCGCTATCTGCCATCTGCTATCCGTCATCCGCTATCTGCTAAATCGCGGCAAGTACGCTTTGTTTGTTTCCAATAAATCATCGAGAACGGCTTGCGCTTGGTCGGGCTTGGGACCGAGTGGATTTGTGATGAGCGCTTGGTACGCGGCTTGACGGTCGCCATGTACCGCCGCTTGAACGGTGAGCAGTTCGTACGCTTTCACCTGCGCGAGCAGACCAAAACACGCGTCGGGCAACGGTTCCGTGGGAAGCGGCTGCACGCCCTTGCGATTCACGTTGCACGGTATTTCCAAAACCCAATGCGCGGGATATTCCGCCACTGCGCCGTTGTGCGCGATATTGACGACATGCGTTTCGTTCAAATCGTTGTAATGCGCGTTCAAAAGTTGCGTCGCCACTGTCGAATAATACGCGCCGCCGCGCTTCATCAAATCGGCGGGCATCTCGCGCAGCGCGGGGTCGTTGTATTGTTCCAACAATCCTTTTTCGATTTCTTGCACCTGTTCGGCGCGCGAGGGGGGCCAATGTTCTTGTTCCGCCAATTTTTTCGCGGTGTAATAAAAATATTGCAAATAATAATTTGGAATGGCGCGCAGCGTTTCAACCAAGCGCGGCGTCCATTCGGGATGCTCTTGCGCGCGCAATTCGGTCAACGTATCTTGCAAAATCGTATTCCACACATCTTCGCCGTCGAGCGTGAACCCGCGATGCCATGAGAGATGATTGAGTCCGAGCGTTTTCAATTCGCCGCGCGCGGGCTCGATCGGCGCGCCCAAATTTTTTTCCAACTGCGCGAGCATTCGCATTTTCGCGTTGATGGGAACATTGCAGACGCCGACGGATAAAATATCGGGCGCGTATTGCGATAACGCTTGCGTGACGAGTCCGGCGGGATTGGTGAAATTGGCGAGCAGCGCGCCCGGCGCGAGTTCGCGCATTTCGTTCGCGATTTCGAGGATGACGGGAATGGTGCGTAACGCTTTTGCCATGCCGCCGACGCCCGTCGTTTCCTGACCAATCAAGCCGTGTCGTTTGCCGAGATATTCGTCATTGCGCCGCGCGGGCATCATGCCGACGCGCAGCTGCGTCGTCACATAACTCGCGTCGCGCAACGCCTCTGTCCGATTCGTGGCGAGAAAAATTTTGAATGGCGCGTTTTGCGCTTCCGCCATGCGCTGCGCGAAACCGCCGACGACGCGCAAACGTTCCGCGTCAATATCCACCAGCCACAATTCGCGCAAAGGAAAACTCGCGACGCGCTGCAGGAAACCATTCACCAATTCCGGCGTATACGTTGAACCGCCGCCGATGACTGCGACTTTCATAAAAAATGACGCCAGACGACGGACCGCGGACAGCGGCAATTTGTTGTCTGTCGTCTGCGGTCTGTTGTCTGCATTATTTCTCCACGCCCGTAATGACGACGCCTTGCATAAAATATTTTTGGGTAAAGATAAAAATAATCACCGGCAAAATCAGCGTCATGATGGTGCCTGCCTGAACGAGTTCGGGTTTATTGCCATAGATGCTGTTAAAGCGCGCGAGCCCCACCGCAATCGGCTGCAAATCGGGGCGCGTGGAAAGATAAATCAACGGACCAAAATAATCGTTCCACGTATAAACGAAATGAAAAATGCCGACCGCAATCACTACGGGCCACGCCTGCGGCAAAATGACCGAGCGTAAAATACGCAATGGACCCGCGCCGTCAATCATCGCGGCTTCGTCCATTTCGCGCGGAATCGTCAAAAAGAATTGGCGCAGCAAAAAAACATCATAGGCGTTCGCGAAAAAAGTTGGCACGAGCAGGGGCAGCCAGGTGCCAATCCAACCAATTTTCACAAAGATGGTGTATGTGGGAATCAAGGTGACGGCGGCGGGCAAAAAAATGGTCGCGATCAAAATGGTGAACAGAAATTGTTTGCCCGGAATGCGAAAGCGCGCAAAGCCATACGCGACGAGCGTGTTGGAGAACAGGGTGCCAATGGTGCCGATAATCGCGATCGCGATCGTATTGAACATCAAGCGCGGATAATCCAGCAAATCCCACACTTGTTGATAATTGGATAATGTTGGCGCAAATTCCCACGCGCGGTCGAGCGAGCGCCAGGCGCCCTCCCACACAATCGGCGGCGCGTCTAAATTGGCGGGGTCCAGAAATTCGCTCGTCGCTCTGCCTTTTTTGTACAACGCGAGTTCGCGCACGCCTTCCGCCAGCGGCACTTTATAAATATCATACTCTTTGCCTTGATACTCGACGACGCGCGGTTTGGCGGGATACAAAGGCGTGCCATATTCCGCCACTTGGTTCGCGGTTTTGAACGAGTTCATTGTGATACGCAGCAGCGGCGAGAGAAACGCGGCGAGCAGCGCAATCGCGACAAAGGTGATGGTGAGCGACTTGCCGTTTTCACGGAGCGAACGCTTGGCGCGGGCAGAGGTGGAAACATCCGACGCGGCGGCGCGCTGCGTCTCATTTAAAGGTTTAGCTTGCATAATTCACTCCGTTCAAGATTTCATTCGCGGAAAAAGCGCGGCGAATTTTTAGCGCGTGTCGCCGGTGTAATGCACCCAATATTTGCTGCTCCAGAATAAAAAGATGGTGAGCGCGAGAATCAGCAGGAACAAGACCCATGCTTGCGCCGCGCCGTATGACATGTTCTGGAATGTAAAGAACGTTTTGTACAGATACAAATTAAAAAACATGGTCGCGCCGTCGGGACGCCCGGTGCCATCGGTGATGACGAGCGGCACGAGAAAATATTGAAAGACGCCGACGATGCCCAAGACGAGCGAATAAAATATCACGGGCGACATCATGGGCAGCGTCACATTCCACAAGGTTGCCCACCAGCCGGCGCCATCCACTTTGGCGGCGTCGTACAATTCGGTGGGGATGCCTTGCAAACTCGCGAGATTGATAATCACCGCGCCGCCAATGCCCCACAAACCCAAAATCACCAGACTTGGATACACCCAGGTCGGGTCGTTCAGCCAGCCGGGCGGATTTTGCACGCCCAACGCTTCCAGGGTTTGATTAATCCAACCCGATTCGGGATTCAATAAACTGCCCCACGCAAAGATGCCCGCGACAAAGGGAATCACATAGGGCAGATAAAACATGATGCTGAAAAAACTCTTGGCGCGCAAGTGTTTGCTGTTGAGCAACAGCGCGACGCCTAACGGCAGCGCGAGTCCAATCGGCAAGGCAATCAACGCGTACTTGAACGTGACGCCAATCGCGTTGCGCAGCTGCGAATCGTTAAACATCGCCAGATAATTTTGCAAACCGACGAATTGCAGCGGCGTCTCTTGCGCGAGATTAATGTTGGTAAAAGTGAACGCGAGCGTCGCAATCATCGGAAATAAGGTGAACAGCAAAAAGCCGACGATCCAAAGTCCAATGAACGACAGCCCATACAACGCTTCGCGACGCGCGTTGGGTTGGAGTTGAAAGATGGTGAATAATTCTTTGAACGAACTCATAAGCGTTTGACCTCCTCGTCCTCCCCCCTCTGGCGCGATGTGATGTGCGATGGCGAGAGGGAAGGAGAGGGGAGAAGAATGATGCGCGTATCCGAGAACCGGTTCGCTGCGATGCGCTGGACAGCGCCCACACGCCATCCAGCGCCGCGAATCGGTCAGCTCGTTTTACTGCGCAGCTTTTTTGTCAAAGACCGCTTGCAAATCTTTTTGGAATTGCGCGATTTCTTTGTCCATGTCCAGACCGTCCGTCGTGTACAGTTTGTTCAAGAACACGTTGGCGAGGTCGAACGATTCATTGTAATTGGGCATGTATCCTTCAAAGGAAGGATTGTCTGCGTACTTGATGCCGTCAATAAACACTTGCCAGTCCACTTTTTGCTTCCACGTTTCATTGAGCGAATCAAAGAACACGGCTTGGTCGGCAGTGCGTCCGGGCATACCGCCGTATGTTTTCAAAAGGGGCAACGACGCGTCGCCGAGCAAGTAGGTCAAGACGGTGAACGCTTCGTCGGGATTTTTCGACGCTTTCAAGATGCGGAAGGTGTCGGCATTAAAGTTGGAGGTGGTCTTGCCATTGTGCGAAGGCACGACCGCCACATCCCAGTTGCCGCCCGCGTCTGTCACGCAGCAGGTGTACCACAAGTGCGTCAATGCGATTGCGACTTTGCCCGAATTGAAAGGATTGCCCTGTCCGAATTCTTGGCTTTCGCGCGTGGGCCCATTGGCGATAATGTGTTCTTTCCACACGCCGTTATAGACCCATTTCCACGCTTCGGCCCACTGCGGCGGAATTTGCGCGGTCTTGCCATCGGGCGCGACAAAGGTGCCTGCGCCAAAGTACGAACCTACCGCGCGCAAATCTTGATACTGCGGTTCATAACCGTATTGGACGATATTCTTTGGGTCGAACGCCGAGTCGCTCGCGTCTTTGTTGTTCTTGTCCACCGTCAACTTTTCCGCGAGTTTGTTCAGCGTCTCGAACGTCCACTCTTCTTCGGCGCCGTCTTTCCATTTGTATTTTTCCCCGTACTTGTGCGGCGGATAATTCAAATCCGCTTCGTCGAACATATCGCGTTGATAAAACACGGCCGAGGGGAAAATCGCAAAGGGCAGACCGACTTGGCCTTCGCCGCCGACTTTGTAAAAGTCCACGGCGCCTTTGTCGAATTGCGTCAAATCATAATTTGTTTTCGTGATAAAGGGCGCAAGGTCGAGCCATTGGCCGTGAAAGGCTTCCGCGCCGGAAACGCCGACGGGGCCCACAATGTCCGGGGGATTGCCCGAGGCGAGTTGGGTGGCGAGAGCATCGCGCGCGGCATCGTACGCGACGACTTCCAAGACGAGTTGGATTTTGTCTTGGGACGCGTTAAATTTTTTCACAATCTCGTCTTGCACTTTGACTTGGGCGGGATCGGTGCCGGTGCCCAGCCCGACGAACCAACGAATTTGTTTGCGTCCCGCTTCCGCTGTCGGTAACGCGGTAGCGGTTGGCGCGACCGTGGCTTCGGGCGCGGTGGTCGGCTGCGCGGGAACGGCGGTCGGCTGCGCGGGAACGGCGGTTGGCTGCGCGGGAACGGCGGTCGGCTGCGCGGGAACGGCGGTTGGCTGCGCGGGGACAGCGGTCGGCTGCGCGGGCGCGGGCGCTGGCGCGCACGCGGCGATGATGAACAAAAGGACTGCCGCTGGAAGCAATGTCCAGCTGATTCGACTCTTCATGAAACTCTCCTCCTTGAATTTTTCTAGCGGCGCGCAGCGAGATCAAATATTTTTGATGCGACGCGCGCGGGGCTAGGCGTCATGTAACGGTTGGGGGAATATGCGATTTTTTCTGATGAATAACGCGCCAACTGCTCCTTTCACAATCGCGCAGCAAACGCTTGGTGCGGCGACTGTAACGTTTTTCATTTGTCAACAACCGCAGGAAGAACGAAGAATCATTGTCGTCGGCAAGAGGGTGAGCGCTTCCGGTTGTTTCCCTTGCAGCAATTGAATCAAACTATGCGTCGCTTGGATGCCAACTTGTTTAATTGGCACATGCACGGTAGTGAGCGCGGGCTGCAGCACTTGGGCTAAACTTTGGTCGTCAAAACCGACAACGGCGACATCTTCGGGAATACGCAAAGATGCCGCGCGCAATGCCGCATAGACGCCAACCGCCGCTTCGTCATCGCCTGTAAAGACCGCGTCAAAGGAAATGCGTTCGCGCAATATTCGTTCCATCGTCGCCTGCGCGATACGACGGTCAAAATGGCCCGGCGCAATCAGTTCCGCGCGCGTCGGCAGATTATAACGTTCCAGCGCTTCGCGATAACCCATCTCGCGCCAATAGCCATCTTCATTGCCCGGCTCGCCGGTGAGCAGCAAAATTCGCGTGCGTTGGTGACGCACAATGAGATGTTCGACGAGCGCGCGGGTGGCGGCTTTGTTTTCGATGGTCACGCATGGAATCGGCAAATTGTCCGGGGGCATTTGATGCAGCAAGACCATTGGCACACCGAGAGAATGGATATCGCGCACGCCATCGTCATTGAGACAACCCGCGAAAATCAAGAGACCGTCCGCGTTATGTTTGTCAAAGGAATGCGGCAGTTGATTGTGCGGGCCGCGCCGTCCGGCGGTGGAAATCAAGAGGTCATAACCGTTTTGGACGGCGACACTCTCGATGCCGTGCAAGAGCGGACTAAAAAAGTCGCCGACCAATTCAGCTAGCACGAGCCCGAGCGTATTGGTGCGCGCGGTGGCGAGTGTGCGCGCCGCGGCGCGCGGGGTATAGCGCAAGTCGCGCATTGCCGCCTGCACCTTGGCGACGATTTCATCTGACACGGGAACAGTGCGATTCAGAACGCGACTGACGGTGGAAATCGAAACGCCCGCTTGGCGGGCTACATCGTCAATGGTCGGGGCAGTTATTTTGGAAGCCATCGAAAATCGAAGAAACAAATTATGAAAGCGGTTTCTGAAACCGCTTTCATAATATACCCGCGTTTTCGGAGAATGTCAAGCGCAAAGTTGGCTCTCGGATCTGGCGCGGTTGACGTTATCAATCAAAAACGTACAATGTTTGCTATGGCAAAGAAAAAGGCGCGACGCGTTGCGCGTGACGCGCATCAAGCAAAACCTGCGCCGACACTCAAGATGACGCGGGCGGAGGTGGAGCGTTGGCGCGAGGGTTGGCAGCGCGTCAATGAGTTTCACCTTCAAGAAATACGCGAAATGACCATTGAGCAGCGCTGGGAACGTCTCAACATGCTTTTTGAGTTTGCCCTTGCAATGAATTGGGTCAAGCCCGCGCCTGAAAAGGAGCTCGCGCCCGTGCGGAGGCGGTGGGCTCGTCTCAAGGCAGGTTATCCGTGAAGACTCCGAACCAACTCAAACCCTTGCTCGGCGCGCTGCGCTCTCTACAAAACTTGATTGACCAATTCGAGAGTCAAGGAATGATCATCGGCGGAGTTGCTGTGAGCTTGTTGAGTGAACCGCGTTTTACTGCCGATGTTGATGCGGTGATTTTTCTCTCCATCGCTGAGCTTGCGCGTTTGCTGGACGCGGCAGATAAGGAAGGATTTGAACCGCGCGTGCCGAACGTTCAAGAGATTGCGCGCGCGAGCCGCGTTGTATTCTTACGTCACCGTGCTTCGGGAATTTTGGCGGATGTTTCACTCGGCGCTCTGCCCTTTGAAACCGAAGCCATCGAACGCAGCCAACTCGTAAAGATTGAACGGACCAAGCTGCGCGTCCCTTCGGTGGAAGACTTGATTATTATGAAAGCCATCGCGCATCGTCCCAAGGACTTGGTGGACATCCAATCGCTGATTGATGCGAATCCAAAATTAGATCGCGCGCGCATCGAACATTGGGTCAAGCAGTATGCCGAGTTGTTGGAAATGCCCGAATTGTGGGACGACGTGGCAAAGCTGCTTTAACATCCGCGTAGAGACCTTGCGTGGTTTCTCGCGAACTGCGTTCGCGTAAAACCACGCAAGGTCTGGATGACCTGACACAAAAAAAAACACCCCGAGTCGAAAACTTTTTCGACTCGGGGTGTCTTGCATTACGGCATCTTTATTTTTATCATGTCACTCCACTCGCTCGTTCCATCCGCCAACACGATTTCCAATTTGTAAAAATACGTTTCGCCCGCTTGCGTTTTATTGTTCCCGCGCTTGTAGCGCGCGCCGCCGAGTTCGCCCGGATGTTTTGCGGGCAGCAGTTCTTTGTTCAACGGTTTGTACGTCCCGTTCTTTTTCGGCGCGCGATAAAGGTTAAAGCCGACCACATTCGACTCGCTCCCGGTCTCCCATTTTAGCAGCACGATCTGTTTGCCCGATTTCTTGGTTTTCGCTTTCGCCGAAAAACTGGTCAGCGTCGCAGAGGTGGGCGCGTCGTTCCCGACCGCCCAATCAGAGAATTCAGAGATATTGTTGCGAGTGACGCTGTTGGAAGCGCTGCCGTCTATGGCGCACCACCAACTGGTCCCGCTGTAATATCTACAGACAGACGGCGCGCCCGCATTGTTGCGCGGCAGCGTGAGGTTGGCCGTAAAGCCGCTGCCCGTTGCCGTGATGCTCCAATAGCGCCCGGTCTGTTGGTTTGCCCCGTTACTGTTGGGATGATTGCTGTCAATGCGGTCCACCTGCAAGTTCGAGAGCGTCCCTTGCGTTGTGACATTGATGGCAAGATTTGCGCCGTTGTGCGCCCCCGCCAGCCCAAAGGTCTTGGTTCCCGTGCCGCTTACGGTCTGTGATTTGCGAATCGTTCCGCTGTTGGTCAATGCGCCGCTGACGGTGGCATTGTCCGCGCTGACGGTTTCAACCAACACGACGCCGCTGTTGACCGTCAAATTGTAAAAAGTTGTGGCGGCAGTGGCGGCGAGGTTTTGAGTCCCCGAACCGCCAAAGATGACGGTGATGAACGTCCCCGGCGTGAATGTGCCGCTGTTGCTCCAGTTGCCGGTGAGTGAGAGTGTACGCGCGTTTCCATTGTTTTGAAGTATGCCGCCGCTGCCGATGGTGACATTTCCCAGGTCAGCGGTATTCACATCCAACGTAACGGTTCTTCCGATGATGCGGACGTTATCCCCTGTCCTCGGCACCCTACCGCAATTCCACGTGTCAACGGTATTCCAGTAGCCATCAGTGATCGCCTGGCAGATAGGGCGCACATACACCGTGAGCGTGCGGGTGCTATAACTGGCGGCGTTTGCTCTAAAGGTCCAATCGGGTCCACCAGTGCTTGAGTTACCAATGCCGAGATCCGTATTACGACTAGGACCCGTTTCATCCCATTGGTTCCAGGCAAAGATGGTCTGCGCCGCGCCATAGTTATGGACTTGCATAGAGCCATAACAACTATTTCCGGAACTGCGTGTATCGCCGAAATCGTACGTGCTGCCACTAGCGCCCGGTATAGAAATCCCGTTGGGCTGGGTATAGCAACTGCTCCAAAATTCGATGTTGCCGGTGGAGATGCTTGTGCCTTTCACTACACCTGACTTGTTGGAATTGACATCCAAGTTGTTGACTTTTTGCTGGAAGACTGTGGTGCCAACGGGAACGCCGGTCAGGGCGGCGTTGGTGGTAAAGGCATCCATCGAAGTCCAGACCCAGTCGGTGTCGAGTTCAAGACAGTAGCCAACTCTGTCGAAAGCGCCATTCGGAATGTTGGCGGTGTTGTTCACCGAGTAGCTTGGGGAAGCGCCGTTATAGTCCACATCCACCGGGATGGATAATTTGTATGCTATGGTGTACTCGTTGGTTGCGTTCTCATTCGTGGTGCACAGGTTGTTTTGCACATCAAAAATTTGGTCTATGACAGGTTCCGTATTGGGCAAGGCATCACCTGACAGGTTGGTGATGTTCTGCGTTCCGGATAGGTTCAATCCGACAGTGCCATTGAAAGTTGCCAAGTCGCCGCCCGAGACGGTGATATCATAGACGCTGGCGCTAACTGATGTGACAAGTGTGACTGTAGCGGTCGTCGTTCCGTTGATGGCAAAATCAGCCGTGTCCACGTTTTGAACGGCTTCACTGAACGTGGCGCGGAAAACCAGGATATTAACGCTGGTGGGCGAGATTCCGGGGTTCTGGAGAGTAAAGGAGGTCGCGGTTGGCGCAAAGCGCGGCGCTCCGTCGGGCGAAATTACCCCTTGATAGCCCGCCAAATCAATCGCGCCGAATTGACCCGGCGCAACGTTGAGCGTCCCGTCCGGCGCAAGCACATCCGCCAGCGGAATCGTGCGCCCGAATAAACCGTTCGAATCCATTCCAGAAATTGGCGCCGCGTCCGCGACAGGCGCGACGAACGGCGTAAGCATGACCATCAAGCCAAAACATATTGCCAAAAATGTAAAACGCGCGCCATGCCGAAGCATTTTCGTATCCACTGCAAAGTCTCCTTCTGGATTTGGTCATTTGCCAGCGCCGCTCCTCTCGACCGCAGCGAACCGCCGACGATGAGCGAGAGGATGGATGACTGTTTCAGTGTGCCTCTCTAGCTGCGCACAGTATGACAGAAACGCGCGCGAATGTAAATGGTTTTGGCAATATCAATACTTTTGCCAATCGAAAATAATAAGCGGATTTCGTAGCGCAATTTTGGAAATTGCGCTCGTTTGGCGAAGGTTTTGGCAATATAAAAAGCGATATAAAAAGCGACACACTTTGTGTCGCAGACGCGCTAGCGCCAAGCGCGTTGCTTGCGCCGCGCCAGCGCCATCAACGCGTCGCGTTCGTCTGGGCGCGCATCCAGTTTTTCCAGCAAGACGCGCGCGAGCTTTTTGGACGGGCGCAGTTGGTCGGCTTGGATTTTGCGGATGGTGATTTCGGCGCAGCCAGCCGCGCGCGCCAATTCTTTTTGCGTCATGTCGCAAGCGTGGCGGCGCGTTTTTAACCAGGCGCCAAAGGTTGGAAGAGCGGAAGATTTCATGCGCGGCGCTCCAATCTTTGGGACACAGATCGCGCAGATTTCACAAAAGAAACGTGACTACTCGGGTGTCATTTCGAGCAGAGCGAGAAATCTCGTCCTTTCGGCGATTGAGATTTCTCGCATCCGCTCGAAATGACAGGTGGGTTGAGTAGTCACGAAGAAACAAGCAAATGGCGGAACGGGCGATGGGGACTCGGCGCGCATCGCATGTATCGCATGAATCTGTGCCATCTGTGGCATCTGTGTCCCAAACCCGAATCTGTGTATTGTGTCAACCATTCTTTGGATTGAATCCAACGTTTAGCGATAGGATACGCCAAAAACGCTCCGTCGCAGCGATACCATTGGCGATAGAAATTATTGCCACGGCAGCGCGATGCTGTGACGCTGCCGCGCCAGCTGCACGAACATGGCTTGCTCGGTCGCCGTGACCTGCAGCGCGCTGACGAGCAATTCCGCGAGCTGCTTGGACGGGCGCAGTTGGCCGGCTTCGATTTTGCGAATCGTGATTTCGGCGCAATAAACTTGATGCGCCAATTCATCTTGGGTGAGACCCAACGCGCGGCGGCGTGTCTTGAGCCAATTGCCGAATGATGCGTCGTTCATAGGATGCTTTTTTTGAATGGGCCACAGATGTCACAGAGTCCACAGATAAGAATGATGAACTAGACCAGTTTCCGATTTGATTTAGGGGACAGACCCTTTGGGTTTCCGAAAATCCAAAGGGTCTTTTACCTTGGACCAAACAGGAATTCGCTCTAGGTCGCAAAAATTTGTGATTTCTGTGACAGCTGTGTCCGAAAATTTTCGACGGGTGGGACGCTTGCGATTATTTGAACCAACTGCGAATCTCTTGGGTCATGCCGTCCAATTCGATTTCGTAACGAAAGCCCTCTTTACCTTTGGTTGGCGGCAATAGTTCCAATTTGGACGGCTGCCCGGCGAGCGGGATTTCGTGTCGCGCGCGACGTGAAAGTTGCTCTGCGGCGCATCGTCGCGCACCAGCAAAACCCAGCGCCCGTTATTTTTTGCCAGCGTGACGAGTTTGCCGTTCGCGCTGTAACAGACCCATTTGTTCGCGGGCGCGGCTTGAATCGGGTGGGCGACGTTGGGATACCGTTTCAGGGTCGCACCCGGCGCAGAAAAACAACGCGAGGGCGAGCAGTCCGAGTAGGGAAAAGGAAAAATGGTTCATGTTTTCACCTCGCTGTTATTAAATCAGAAATTGGGGCGCGCAACAGAGCGAGAATAGATATAATTAGAGATACAAGGAGTTTCAATGCCTCGAAAAAGCAAGCGCGTCCATCAAGGTCCTTTGTCGTTCGGCGAATGGGTGAATCAGCGGCGGTTGGGGTTGGGCTTGACGCAGCAAAATCTCGCGCGGCTGGTGAGCTGTTCGGAAGTGTGGATTAAAAAAATCGAACGCGGGGAGACGCCTTCGGAACAAACCGCCGAGGGCTTGGCGAACGCGCTCGAGGTGCCGACGCACCTGCGCAGCCGGTTTTTTCGCGCGGCATTGTCGGGGCAAGCCGCCGAGCTGCCGCCGCCCACCGCACTGCGCGCGCCGCCTGCGCCCAAACCCCCGCCGCCGCAGCCCGCCAAATTTTTCGGGCGAACGCGCGAATTGGGCGACATTGCGGAACAGTTGAACGACCCATGGTGTCGGCTCTTGACGCTGCGCGGACCTGGCGGCGTGGGCAAAACGCGCCTTGCGCTGCACGCGCTAGAACAACAGCGCGCGCGATGGGACGCGGTCTGTTTTGTCTCGCTGCGCGAGGTCGCGTCGCCGCGCCTGATTCCGCAAGCGCTTGCCGATGCGCTGCAACTGCGGCTCACGGACGCCGAGCCGGCGCAGCAAATCGCCGCGTACTTGCGCGAAATTTTTCCCAAAACACTTTTGCTGCTGGACAATTTCGAGCATTTGCTCGACGGCGCGGATTTGGCGCACGAGCTGTTGACGCACGCGCCCGAAATCAAAATTTTGGTCACGTCGCGCGAGCAGCTGCATTTGGATTGGGAACGGATTGTGGATTTGGAGGGCTTGGATTTTCCGCGCGCCGACGAGACAGCGGAACTGGAAAAATTTACGGCGGTGGAATTGTTTATCGAACGCGCGCGCCGCGCGTTTCCGCGTTTTCCCGTCAAAGCCGAACTCGCGGACGCGGCGCGGATTTGTCGTTTGGTGGAGGGGCATCCGCTGGCGCTTGAATTGGCTGCCGCGTGGGTGGCGTCGTTTTCGTGCGCCGAAATCGCCGCGCAGATTGAAACGAGCATTCAAGCATTGAAAAAGGAACGCCTGGACGCGACGCGCGCGCACGCCAGCATCGCGGCGGCATTCGATTATTCGTACGCGCGATTGACGACGTTGGAACAGGAAACGTTTCGGCGGCTGGCGTTTTTCGAAGGCGGTTTCGAGCGGGGCGCGGCGGAAGCGGTGACGCAAGCGCCGCACAATGTATTGACCGCGCTCGCGGACAAATCGCTCGTGCAGCGCGAGGGGCGCCGTTTTGATTTGCACGAATTATTGCGGCGGTACGCGTTGGAAAAAATCAACGCGGCGGCGGAGGAATCCGCCGCGACCGCGCGGCGCATGTTTCAATATTTTTTACAGTACGCGCAAACGCGCCGCGACGCGTATCTGGAATTGGAAAAGGAATGGAGCAATCTCAACGCGGGTTTGCGTCTGGCGCACGCGCAGCAAGATTATGCGACGGCGCAAGCGTACGTGGAAACGCTCCGCGAGCCGTGGGAGCGGCGCGGGCGTTACACGGACGCGCGGCAGGCGTACCGTTTGGCGTGTGAGCAAGCGCAAGCGAGCGGAGATTTGCGCGCGTATGCGAATGATTTGTGCGAGTGGGGCAAGGCGTGTGTGGAGCAGGGAGATCACCAAGAGGCAGAAGAGCATTTGCTGGCAAGCCGCGCGTGTTGGTACGAACTTGATGAGATACAACAAGTCGGGCGTGTGAATGTGATGCTGGCGCGGATCAAAAAAGATACCTCGCATCTCGATGAGGCGGATGAGTTGTTGGCGCTCGCTCAACCTGTTTTGGAGGCTTCCAATGATGGCGCCGCCTTAGCGGAGTTTTATTATCGCAAAGCATCAATTCAATACAATCGAAAGCAATTTCCCGAAGCAAAAAAACTGCTGGAAAAAGCGCTCCAAGAATCTTTGCGGCTTGGGCAACGAAATCTTGAAGCGCAAATTCTTTCGCTCTACGCCTACGTCGTGCTCTATGGTTATGACGATAAGAGTTTGGCGGAGCAAGCGTGTCAACGCGCCATCATTCTGGCGGAACAGATTAACAATAACGCGGCGCTTATTGAGGCGCTGTACTATTTATCAGGAATCCGTCACCAACTGGGCAAGCTCCCGGCAGCGCGAGCCGATGCCGAACGCGCGTTTGAACTCACCAAACGAGTTGGTGATGCCAAGACCCATACACGCTTATTGTTTCGCCTAAGCCAACTTGATTTGGCGCAGGGAGATTTGGACTTGGCGTTAGTTCGGGCGCTAGAGTCTTTTGCGCGCTGTGGCAATGACGATATAGGGCGAATGTACGTTGCCTCCCATGTAGGAAACATTTACTCGCACGCGCATCAAGTTGAGCAGGCACGATCATATTGGCAAGAAGCTCTGGAGCTGGCGCATCAGTTTGATTCAGCCCTCGCGACCCAACTAGAGAAACGGCTCGCTAAAGATTATGTGGAATTTGATAAAGCCAGAATGGATTCCTGAGTCGTCGGTGAGCGCAAGACCTTTGAGGTTTTCGGAAATCTCGAAGGTCTGCCTACTAATCAGACCGGATCCGTTAAGGCCAGTTTGTGTCTGGTCCTTCCGTCGCCCATCCGCCCGCCCACAGCTCGGCGACCTGGTCGGCGGTCAAGCCGCTCAGTGTCGACTCAAAGACCATGCCCGCGGCGCGCGCCTGTTTGGCGTCGTCGCGAAAGCGTTGGCGTAAATCTTGCCATGCCGTATCGGCAAGCGGATCCGTAGAGAGCAAAGGCGGATTGTTTGCGCCGGACGCGTCCTTGCGGAACTCGTCAAGCTGCGCTTCAAACCGGGCAGCGAGCCAAGCGTTAATGTCGCCCGTTGGCATGCCCAGCGCGGTCTTGCGGGGCCACAATACCTCGTCCCGGTTCAAGGTGTGGAAATCGGGCAAGTCATAAAGGACTTGGCGAATCTCCTCCACGATAGTTTCCAGTTCCCCCGTGATGCGCGTCTCGTTCAAAGGATGCACCCGGTCGCCGTCAAAGATGCGCGGCACATACGGACGTTTCAACACCGCTTGCTCCCAACGCGCTCGCACTGGGTCGCCATACTTGGCTTGGAAATATTTGTCGAGGACCTGTTGATAAATGCGCGGACGAAAGTAGGGAATGGGATGCTCGGCATCATCGGTGGTAAATTCGCCCAGCGAACGATTGAGCTGCAAGTCCTGCGCTGCGAGCGCGATGATGGGTCCGCCCAGCACACAGCCATACACATCCGCGAAAATTTCTTCGAGCCAGCGGCGCGTGTCGGGGTTGGTCGCAAAACTTTTCGCCTCGAGTCGTTCGGTCAGTAGGACGAAAAGCGGTTTTCGTTCCGTCGAACCTTCCGCGACGGGAACGCGCGCGTGCCAGAACACATAATGCCCGACTTCGTGCGGAAGCGCCAAGAGGTCGCGCCATACCAACGGCGCCGCATTGCTCCGGGGCTCTAACGCGTTGGTTGAGCGAGACGAATAAACCGTATAGGGAATTCCCACCAGCGCGACGGGCGCGTACGGAACGACGCGCGCCATTGGCGCTTTGTGAATGTACGTGATGGCGGTGACATGCTCGGGCAGCCACGCCGCGGCGGGCAGCAGCGCGCGATACGCGAGTTGGTCCGTGAGTTCCAGAATCTCGTGATAGGCGGCTGGCGCATCTGGCTGCCGCTGCACGGTGGCGCGTTCGAGCGCTTCCAAATCGTTGAGGAATTGCGAGGTGATCCGCGCGGCGGGATATTTCAAGAGCGGATTGTCTCCGGCAAGCGCCTGAAAATAGTCGAGCTGCGAGCTCGTAAATCCTTTCAAGCGCGCCAGGAGCTGCGCCAGATCCGCCTTGCGCGCGATAGGCGGCGCGGATTCGAACCTGTCGTCCATGATAGTTTCGTTGGTAGGTTTGGTTGACATCTTGCTCCTTGAGGAATCGGGGTTGGGGAAACTATATCACAGCCCGTCGCTTTTGGGCGATAGAAAAAGCGATACAACGTTTCATTCTTTTGGTGATTTCCCATATCTCGGTCAAAAGCGTGTATTCCAGCTCTTTCGGGTTTTTGGAAATCTGAAAGAGCTGGAATGTGGAAACGTCCTCAGGACGTTTCGTGTTTTTGTTGACGCGAATTGAATTCGTCCGCAAGCTGATGAGGCGCGAGACGCGAAAAAGTTTTTACTTTGAAAAACTTGCCTATTTATAACTTGCTATAATGTTTTGCATAATTAGGGTTTAGGATAAAATACGGGGCGGCCAAGATTACAGTTGGCTGTCTATTTTCGAGTCGGTCATTCGTGGCGAATGGCGGACCGGCGGAGCGCGGGTTGGAAAGGCGGACTTGTGTTTATGGAATGCGTCGGTTTGGCGCGTCAATGCAGAAAAGCCGACCAGACCGAGCGCGCGAATTTCCATGCGCTTGCGGCGAGCCGCTTGAGATAATAGTACGGTAGAAAAGCGCCGGAAGCCAAAGTGTAGCGTTGACGCATATACGCGGGGTCGGGAAAAAGATGGCGCAAGACATAGCGCAATTTATTTCTTGCGCCGGGGAGGTCGAGCGCATCTGACAACACCGCGCCTTCGCGGTGGGTGGCGATAAAGAATTGAAACGTCAATCTTTGCGAGATATGCCAGACGCGCGGACGAAACAGAGTCAAAATGCGCGGTGACGACGCAATCTGCCACGCGGCGCATGTTCGTTCCAGCGCGTAATAAACCGGATGCGCCAAACCGGCGTCTTGAACGTAGCGGGCGACCGCTTCCCAATCAATCGTGTCGCCGTGTTTATGGATGAGCAGCGCGATATCGTACAACTGAATGAGGCGCGGAATATTGCCGTGATGCACGGATAGGTGCAGCGCCAAATGCGCGAACTGCGCGGTCGGATCGAATAGACGAAAGGCGGCGGAGCCGAGCGTCGCGAGCTGCGTGCGTTCCCAAAACCATTCCGGTTTGATACGGCGACGATAAAATTGAGCGTTGAGCAGATGCCAATGCAAATCCACACTCTGACGCGGCAGCTGCGCGCGCGTAAATAGAGTTTCGCAATAAAAAGCGTTGTGAAAATCGGTCGTGGCGAAATTCGTTTCTGTGTAATCGCATTGATTCAAAATGGCGCTGACGGCGGGACGGTCCGCGGGCTGAATCAACAGGTCTAGGTCGTTGAACGGACGCATCGCCGCTTGCGGATAGAGCCATTTGGACAGCGCGGCGCCTTTTAACACAATCGCCTCAAGCGCTTGGGCCGTCAGATGCGCGCAAATAATTTCCAGTTCGCGATGCGCGGTGGCATTTGACAACGCCGAACGACGGTAAATATCGCGCAGCGTTTCGACCACAAACGCGGGGACATTGACAAAAGAGCGCGTTTCCAAAGCCAAGTAGAGCAGCGGATTTGTGCCTTGCAAGGTGGATCGTTCGAGCAGGGCGCGCCATGTCACATTGTCGGCGGGGTTCGGCAAAGTTTGCGGTGCATCCAATGGAAATGCTGAAAGGATCCACGTGACAAGTTGGCGGTCGAGAGGCGTCAAATTTTTGAGCGAGGCATCCATAGGGTGAAGCGTTAGCGGGTGTTCAAGGTCGAGTATACGCGAGGTTAGGGACGGGACAAATTTTATGCTTGACGAGGAAATGATTTGACGGCTTGTTTGGTCACCGGCGCAGCCGGGTTTATTGGCTCGAATATAGTCGGGTATTTACTCGAACACGGGCATACAGTCATCGCGCTCGATAATTTGCTTTCGGGCTATCGGCAAAACCTGGCGCCGTTTCCGCAAGTTGAATTTATCGCGGGCGACGTGCGGGACGCGGCGGCGGTCGAACGCGCGATGCAAAACGTCGAGGTGGTGTTTCATCTCGCCGCGTCGGTGGGCAATAAGCGTTCGATTGAACATCCGCTCGACGACGCCGAAATCAATGTGCTGGGCACGCTGCGCGTGTTGGAAGCGGCGCGGCGCAATGGGGTTCGCAAAGTCGTTTTTTCTTCATCGGCGGGCATCTTTGGCGAATTGAAAACGCTGCCGATTCGCGAAGACCATCCGGTCGAGCCGGATTCGCCGTATGGCGCGGATAAACTCGGCGCGGAGAAATTGTGTCTCGCCTACGCCAAACTGTATCCGCTCGAATGTGTCGCGCTCCGCTATTTCAACGTTTATGGCGTCAATCAGCGTTACGACGCGTACGGCAACGTGATTCCGATTTTCGCGCACAAGATATTGCGCGGCGAGCCCGTCACGATTTTTGGCGACGGCGAACAGACGCGCGATTTTGTGAACGTGCGCGATGTGGTGCAGGCAAACTATAAAGCCGCGATGGCGCGCGGCGTTTCGGGCGCGTTCAATATCGCCAGCGGCACGCGCGTTACGATTAATCAACTTGTCGCGATGATGCGCGACGCGAGCGGGCTGCCCGTGACGATCGAACACGGCGCGCCGCGTCCGGGCGACGTGCGGCACAGTCTCGCGGATATTTCCGCCGCCGCGAACGCGTTCGGTTACGCGCCGAGCGTGGACTTGGCGAACGGCTTGAACGAGTACATGGCTTGGGCAAAGAACGAAATGCGAAATCAAGCTGGGGCGCGGGTGAACGCGGCTGCGCGCGGATGAAAATTCGAATAACAAAGCGGGAACGCGAATCTCGATGCGCGTCTTGATTCTCGGCGGCGCGGGCATGTTGGGACACAAAGTTTTTCAAACCCTCGCGCCGCGTTTTGAAACCTACGCCACGTTCCGCGATTCGAATGGTTTGTGGCGGCAGTATCCGATGTATCAAAACATCGCCGCCGAACGCTTGCTCGGCGGCGTGGATGCGCTGAATTTCGCTTCAATCACGCGCGCGTTCGCCCAAGTCAAACCCGACGTGGTGATTAACTGCATCGGCATTATCAAGCAGTTGAAACAGGCGCACGATGCGCTGCTCAGCATTACGCTGAACGCGCTGTTTCCGCATCAACTCGCCGATTTGTGCCAAGCGGCGGGCGCGCGGTTGTTTCACATCAGCACCGATTGCGTGTTTAGCGGACACAAAGGCGCTTATACCGAAGCGGATATTTCGGACGCGTACGATTTGTACGGGCGCACCAAGTTTTTGGGCGAAGTCAATCGCCCGGGGTGTTTGACGCTGCGAACTTCGATTATCGGACGCGATTTTGCCAAAAACGACGCGCTGCTGGAATGGTTTTTGAGCCAACGCGGCGGCAAGGCGCAGGGATACACCCGCGCGATCTATTCCGGTTTTCCTACACAGACGCTGGCGCGCATTATCGGCGATCTCATCGAACAGTATCCCGACCTCTCGGGATTGTATCAGGTCGCGAGCGCGCCGATCAGCAAATACGAACTGCTCGTCAAAATACGCGACGCGATGAAATTGGATATCGCGCTCGAACCGCAAACCGAATTTTTCTGCGACCGCAGTTTGAGCGCGGCGCGCTTTGTCGCGGCGACGCATTATCAAATTCCGACGTGGGATTCTATGATCGCTGAACTGGCTAACGACCCCACACCTTATGCTGAATGGAAAAACGCACATGCTTCCGCTCGACGGTAAACGCGTTTTAATCACGGGCGGCACCGGCTCGTTGGGACAGGTCGTCGTGCGCCGCATTCTTTCGGGTGAAATGGGCACGCCCGCCAAAGTGATTGTTTTTTCGCGCGACGAAGCGAAACAACATTACATGCGGCTGTCGTATCTGAATCGTCAGGCGGCGACGGACGAAATCATCTATCGCAATTTTCAACAGCTGTTGACGTTTCGCATCGGCGATATGCGCGATTATCCGTCCGTCATACAGGCGGTGGCGGACGCGGATGTGGTGATTCACGCCGCCGCGCTCAAGCAGGTGCCGACGTGCGAATACTTTCCCTTTCAGGCGGTGCAGACGAACGTCATTGGCGCGCAAAATTTGACGCGGGCGGCGCGCGAACATTCGGCGCACGTCGAGACCGTCGTCGGCATCTCGACGGACAAGGCGTGCAAACCGATCAACGTGATGGGCATGACCAAAGCGATGATGGAGCGGCTCATGGTCGAGGCGAACATGGATTGTCCGAACACGCGCTTTATCTGCGTGCGCTACGGCAACGTGATTGCGTCGCGCGGTTCGGTGGTGCCGCTGTTTCTCGACCAGATCGCCAATGGCGGACCGGTGACGGTGACGCTTCAAGAGATGACGCGCTTTTTGCTTTCGCTCGACCGCGCGGCGGATACGGTGTTTGCGGCGATTCGCGGCGCGCGGCGCGGCGAGACGTATATTCCGCGCGTGCCGGCGGCGCGTCTGGTGGACTTGGCGGAGGCGTTGATTGCGGGGCGCGACATTCCCATTCAATACACGGGCATTCGGCCCGGCGAAAAGATTCACGAGATTATGGTTTCGGAAGAGGAATGTTATCGCACCGTCGCGCGCGACGGCTATTACGTGATTTGTCCGATGCTGCCGGAACTGTTGACCGAGCCGATCACGGCGCCGGCTTTGCAGGGCGAATATTCGTCGGCGCAGATTACGCTCGATCGTGACGGTTTGCGCGAATTGCTGGCGCCGTATTTGAACGCGCCGCTGCCGAACGAGTTCCACGCATGAAAGTGATGACGGTTTTCGGCACGCGTCCCGAAATCATCCGACTGAGCCAAATCATCAAACAGTTGGACAAATTCTGCGATCATCTACTCGTTCACACCGGTCAGAATTATGATCCGAATTTGAGCGATATATTTTTCCGCGAGCTGGATTTGCGCGCGCCGGACATTCATCTCGGCATACAGGCGACCGGCTTTGCGGACCAAGCCGGACAAATCATCGCGCGCTGCGGCGAATTGTTCGCGCAAACGAAACCGGACCGCGTGTTGATTCTCGGCGATACAAACAGCGGCTTGGCGGCGTTTTCGGCGGCGCGCCTGGGCATTCCGGTGTATCATCTGGAAGCGGGCAATCGCTGTTATGACGACCGCGTGCCGGAAGAAATCAATCGCCGCATCATTGACCACTGCAGCAGCGTGCTGATGCCGTACACGCAGCGGAGCAAAGAGAATCTGACGCGTGAAGGCATCGCGCGCCAGCGCATTTTTGTCATTGGCAATCCGATTTACGAGGTGTTGCAAACCTACGCGACGCAAATCGAGCAGAGCGACGTGTTGACGCGGTTGAATATCGAGTCGGGGAAATTTTTTTTGGTCACGCTGCATCGCGCGGAAAATGTGGACGATGCGGCGCGTTTGGAAAAATTATTGCGCGGGCTGGCGCTCGTCGCGGACACCTATGCCGAGCCGATGGTGGTGAGTTTGCATCCGCGCACGGCGGACAAACTGGCGCGGTTCGGGCTCGATCCGCAGTCGCCGCGCGTGCGGCTGCTCGCGCCGCTGGGCTTGTTCGACTTTGTGAAATTGGAAAAGCGCGCGCGCTGCGTCTTGAGCGACAGCGGAACGGTGCAGGAAGAATGCAGTATTTTTGGCGCGCCGAATGTGACGCTGCGCGATGTGACCGAGCGCGCGGAAACGATTGAAGTGGGGAGCAATATCTTGGCGGGCGCGGAACCGGAGATGATTTTGGGGGCGACGCGGATTGCGCTCGAGACGAGCCGCGCGTGGCAGCCGCCGCCGGAATATGTGGTGGAGGATGTGGCGCGGACGGTGGTGAAGGTGACGCTGGGGTATTGGCAATAGTAAACAAGCTCGAGTGTCTTTGTGACGCGAGATTGCGACAAAAGCCATACCGGATTGATATTTCGGCGCTTTACTTTATGGAGACAAAACCAATACGCATGATTCCAATCTCGTGTCCTTTAATTGGCGACAAGGAAAAACAATTGGTGATGCAGGTTCTTGATTCTGGGATGCTCGCGCAAGGACCCGTCACCGCTAGACTTGAAGAAAGATTTGCGTCTGTCTGCGGCGTTGAATTCGCTGTTGCCACTTCGTCAGGGACTTCGGCATTGCATATTGCGCTATTGGCGAACGGTATTGGCAAGGGTGATGAAGTAATCACCACGCCATTCACTTTTATTGCGTCCGTGAATAGCATTCTCTTTGTTGGCGCCAAACCCGTCTTTGTTGATGTTGACGAAGAAACCTTCAATATCAATGTCGCTTTAATTGAGGAGGCAATCACGCCTCAAACGAAAGCGATTCTGCCGGTGCATCTTTACGGGTATCCATGTGATATGGATGCGATCATGGATATCGCGCGCCGACATAATCTAATCGTGATCGAAGATTCCGCGCAAGCGATTGGCGCAGAATACAATGGAAAGCGCGTCGGCAGTTTCGGCATTGGTTGCTTTAGTCTTTATGCCACCAAAAATATTATGAGCGGCGAAGGAGGCATGATTACGACTAATGATGGTGAACTGGCGCGGCGCTGTCGTATGATTCGTAATCATGGTATGGAACGGCGATATTATCACGATATGTTGGGGTATAACTATCGTATGACCGATCTTCATGCGGCGATTGGCTTGGGTCAGATTGAGCGTCTAGATGAGTTCACTGCAAAGCGCCGCGCGAATGCCGCATATTTGAATGCGCGCCTCAAGAGTGTTATTACGCCAAAGGTTCGTCCCGGTTACGGACATGTCTGGCATCAATACACTGTTCGCGTCCGCGAAGCATGTCAACGCGATGATGCGGTCAAACGACTTGGCGATGCAGGCATAGGCACAGGTATTTTTTATCCGGTGACGGCAAACAAGCAAGCGCATTTGATTGAAATGGGTTTTAACGTTGCAAAAATGCCTGTGGCGGAACAGCTCGCGAATAAAGTAATCTCGCTGCCAATCCATCCTGGGCTGGAACAAGCGGATCTTGCCGCGATTGTTGCCGAGGTGAACAAGTTATGACATTGAAGGTCGCTGTCATTGGCGTCGGCGCAATGGGACGAAATCATGCGCGTGTCTATTCGGAGATGGTTGACGTTGAGCTAGTTGGCGTAGCGGACGCAGATGAACGAGCGGCTCTGACTGCCGCCAAGAGATTTGGCGGGAACGCTTATTCAGATTATCGCCGATTGCTGGACGAGCAAAAGCCGGATGCGGTGACTATTGCCGTGCCAACCGCAGATCATCTTGAAGTAGCTCTTGAAACATTGCAGCGCGGGATTCATGTGTTAATTGAGAAACCGATCGCATTTAGTTTGGAACAAGGAAATGAAATTATTGCCGCCGCGCAGCGAGCGAATGTTAAATTGATGGTTGGGCATATTGAACGTTTCAATCCAGCGGTTATTCTGCTCAAGCAACATTTGAATAATAAAGCATTGGGACGGGTCTTTCAAATTGACGTTCGCCGGCAGGGCCCCTTTCCCGCGCGGGTGCGCGATGTTGGCGTAGTGATTGATCTTGCGGTGCATGATCTGGATGTGATGCGTTACATTACAGGCGTCGAGATTGTCCGACTCTTTGCTGAAACGGAACACAGAATTCATAGTCGCTATGAGGATTTGCTAATGTGTACGGTGCGCTTTAGCGACAGTATGGTGGGAATGTTGAGTGTAAATTGGTTGACGCCTACAAAGATTCGTGAATTACATGTAACGGGTGAATGTGGCATGTTTCGCGTTGATTATCTCACGCAAGATTTGTATTTTTATGAGAATGCGACAGCGCAAAGCGACGACTGGGAGACGCTAAGAATTTTGCGCGGAGTCAGCGAGGGACGTATGATTCGCCACATCGTAGAAAAAAAAGAGCCGCTGCGCGTCGAACAAGAAGCGTTTCTTGCGGCGCTGCGCGGCGAATGTCCCGTGCCTGTCACTGGCGAAGATGGACTCAAGGCGCTTGAGTTAGCGCAATCTGTCGTGACGTCTGGTTTGGAACATCGTGTAATTGCGATGACGGATCATAGCGCGCCTACTATGTCGGAATCAAATGTCGTTATCTGAATTACAATCCAAGATTGAACAGCGAACCGCCATAGTAGGTGTAATCGGGCTGGGATATGTTGGATTACCGGTTGCCTGCGCGCTTGCCTCTGCGGGTTTTCAGGTTATTGGGGTTGATGTCAAGGCGGAGCGTGTGGCTTTGATCAATCAGGGATGCAATCCAATTGATGGAGCAGAGCCGGGTTTGACAGAGTTATTAGCCAAGTCTGTCGACGCGAGACGTCTCTGTGCCACAGTAAATTATAATGATTTGGCGCAAGCCGATGTTATTTTGATTGACGTAGAGACACCGGTTGATGAAACACACTCGCCACAGTACATTGCGCTCGCCCATGCTTGTCAAAAGCTAGCCCAAGTCATCCGAAAAGGCACGCTTGTTATTGTTGAATCTACAATCGCGCCTGGCACGATGCAAGATGTGGTGCGTCCACTACTCGAGGGTTTGGGCAAAAAGGTAAATATAGATTTTTTTCTTGGCGCTTGCCCCGAGCGGGTCATGCCGGGTAAACTGCTCGCTAATCTACACAGTATGAGTCGTGTTTGCGGCGCGTATTCGTCAGAAACTTCTGCTGCAATGATTGCGCTGTATCGGCATATTGTAGCGGCAGATTTGGATGCCGCAGATTGTATAACAGCAGAGCTGGTCAAGACGGCGGAAAATGCTTATCGCGACGTGAATATCGCTTTTGCTAATGAGCTCGCTCTAATCTGTGAAGTAACGGGCGGCGATTTTTTGCGTGTGCGTGAATTGGTGAACAAATCGCCCGGTCGGAACGTGCTATTTGCGGGCGCGGGCGTGGGTGGGCATTGCATTCCCAAAGATCCATGGCTTTTGGCAGCTGGCGCGCGTGACAAGATCGCTATGCGTCTAATCCCCGCTGCGCGAGCGGTGAATGACTCGATGCCTCTGCATATCGCAACTTTGACCCGCCACGCCCTGGAATCGGCTGGGGTTGATATTACGACCGCGCGCATTGTCGTTATGGGATATGCGTATTTGGAAAACAGCGATGACACACGCAACAGTCCATCGGCGGCGCTTGTGACACAACTACAAGCATGGGGCGCAACCGTAATCATTCACGATCCCTGGGTACCGGAATACAAAACGGATTTGATGCAGTGTCTGAACGATGGCGATGCGATTGTGGTTATGGTTGCGCATCGCGACTACAAGACAATTGACCTCGCAGTCTTGCGAGAACATTTACGGACGCCAATTTTGATTGACGGTCGTCGCGTGTTTGACGCGCAGCTGGCGCGTTCTGCGGGTTTTTCCTATTTCGGGGTTGGTCAAGGCAAAGTCGCCGAGGGATAAACGATTGATCAAAGACAAAACCATTTTTATTACTGGCGGGGCGGGCTTTATTGGTTCGATACTAATCGGGCGGTTGATCGAACATAACCGAATCATCGCGTATGACAATTTAGCGCGCAACTCGCTCAAGGATAAACCGTTCCGCGCAAATCGTAACTTGACCCTCATCGAGGGCGATGTGCTGGATTTTGACAATGTGGTTGCGGCAATGCAAGGAGCGGATTTGATCGTGCATTGCGCCGCAATCGCGGGGATTGATACGGTTATCAAGAGCCCCGTCACGACGATGCGCGTGAACATGATTGGTTCAGCGAATGTATTGGAGGCGGCGGCGCGCTTGTCTCATTGTGAACGTGTGGTTTGTTTTTCCACAAGCGAAGTGTTTGGGCAGCAGGCATTTCGCTCGACTGAAGTGGACAATGCGGTGATGGGCAAAGTGGGTGAGGCGCGCTGGACGTATGCTGTAAGTAAACTTGCCGAAGAACATCTCGCCATTGCGTATTTTCACGAAAGGCGACTGCCGACCACCGTCGTTCGCCCGTTCAATGTTTACGGTCCCGGCCAAGTCGGAGAAGGCGCGCTGCGCATCTTTATTCAACGCGCACTGAAAAACGAGCCGATAGAGATTCATGGCGACGGGACACAAATTCGCGCATGGTGTTACGTGGACGATATGGTAGATAGCGTCTTGCTCGCAATGGAACACCCGCGAGCAATTGGCGAATCATTCAACATCGGCAACCAAAAAGCCGTGACTACAATTTACGGTCTGGCAAACACGGTAGTTCGTGTAACCGGATCAGAGTCTCGGGTTGTGTTTACGCGCAAAGATTATGCTGATGTTGAACTCCGTATTCCTTCCGTGAAAAAAGCGCTGGAATTGCTCGATTTTGAAGCCAAGATTGATTTGGAAGAAGGCATCCGTCGTACGGCAGACTATTATCGGGGTAGTACGCAATGATTCGACTCGCGATTCCTTCAATTGAAGCGCAGGACCTCGAAGCGGTACGTGGGACGCTCGAGTCAGGTTTCTTGGTCCAAGGCGCGCGTGTCGCCGAATTCGAGCGCCTCTTGCAAGAATATATCGGCGTCAGGCATGTTATTGCCGTCAGCAACTGCACGGCAGCGCTGCACCTCAGTCTGCTCGCCGTTGGCGTGCGCGCGGGCGATTTGGCGCTCGTCACCACGTACTCGTACGTTGCAACGGCAAATGTCATTGAGCTGTGCGGCGCAGAGCCGGTGTTTGTGGACATCGAACCGGATACATTTAACATGAATCCGGAATGTTTGGCAGTAACGTTAGCGCGACTGATGGCGAATGATGAAACTGCACGGCGCGTCAAAGTGATTTTGCCCGTGCATACATTTGGGCAGATGGCGGATATGCCGGCGATTCTGGAAATCGCGAATCGCTACCATCTTCCGGTGATCGAGGATGCCGCCTGCGCTCTGGGGGCGCGTTGGCAAGGACGCCAAGCCGGGACCTGGGGCGCTTTGGGGTGCTTTAGCTTTCATCCGCGCAAAGCCATCACAACCGGTGAAGGCGGCGCCATCACAACAAACGACGATGCGCTAGCGCACAAATTACGCGCTTTGCGCAATCATGGACAGGATCCCGACGCGTCTGCTCCCGACTTTATCATGCCCGGATTTAATTATCGCCTGACCGAATTCCAAGCCGCCTTGGGTGTGACTCAAATGGAAAAACTGGATCGCATCATCGCGGCGCGTCGGAGCGGCGCAGAACGATATGATGGACTGCTAGCCAATTCACCCGTTCGTCCGCCGGTAGTAGCAAATCCGGCAGAACACGTTTATCAATCCTATGTCGTCTTGCTGCCCGAAGCTGCTGCTCCCATGCGGCAAGATTTGATTCAACAACTCCGCAGCCGGGGCATTGAAACGAACATTGGCACCTGGCACATGCCGCTGACGACTTTTTTCCGCACACGATATGGTTTTCGACCCGGCGATTTCCCGGTTGCCGACGCGGTCTTTGCGCGTTCACTGACGTTACCGTTGCACGAAGCGCTCACGGAGGGGGAGCAAGATACGGTGATCGAACATCTTACTGTGCAACTACGGAGGAACGTCTGATGACGGCCCCGCGTTCACATGGGTCAGGGCAATTTGAATCTAGTCAATTTGCAAGACTAGGAAAAGGCGTCATATTTGAGGCGGGAGTATTGGTCTTTCACCCAGAAAACATCGAAATTGAAGATGATGTTTATGTCGGTCATTATGCAATCTTGAAAGGGTATTATAAAAGCAAGATGCAAATTATGTCTGGTACTTGGATCGGACAGCAATGCTTTTTTCATAGCGCGGGAGGAATTACAATTGGGCGCAATGTGGGAATCGGACCGGGTGTCAAAATCATTACTTCTCGACACGCGGAAGAAGGAATCACCAAGCCGATTTTGCACAGTCGCGTTGAATTTGGACAGGTTGTGATCGAAGATGATGCTGATATTGGCGTAGCTGCTATTATTTTGCCGGGGGTTCGGATTGGCAAAGGAGTCCAGGTTGGCGCAGGCGCCGTAGTGGTTCACGACATTCCAGATTATGCGGTCGTTGCAGGAGTGCCGGCACGTGTTCTGAGAATACGCAGTAATGACCAATGAACGCACGCAAGATGGTGAACATTCTCTGTCCAATTTTGACTTAAAGATTATCTTGGGCTAATGGAAATTCAAGATGGATGTGGTTCAAGGCGCAGAAAGGCGAACTCTCGATTTTGAAGAAACAGCGTAATCGCTCTGTCTTTTCCATAGCACCTCAACTGACTATACTATTGTTGTTAGCTTGCTTAGTGGCATTAGCACCGCGGATTGTGAGCTATTTTTGGTCAAATACAACCAGTCTGTCAATGACAAAGCAGATGTTTCCCGTTGCGCAGGATGAGCGTGAGCTGCTCATTCCCGGAAATCGCTTGCATTGCGCAGGTTCACCCGAACAACCTGCACAGGTCATCGAAAAGTGGAAAAGCGCTTCCACCTCCGATTATTCTGCGATCATTGTCCCGTATGCCTGGCACTGCGGCACACCGGAGCTCGCACAGCAGACCATTGACTGGATAAATGCCAATCGTCCCACTGCGAGCACTCTGGCGGATATATGGGTAAGGTATTATCAAGGCGATGTGTTTTATACTCAGGGAAAACTCGATCAGGCGATTGAAGCGTGGCGCGGTGTGCCGAACAGTGGATGGTTCTTTGCATCCATCGGTTCCGGTCTGTATGACAAGGATCGGGCTGCTGCCCTGCATTATTATGAAATTTCGGAACGGCTCGATCCGGGATGGAAAGAATACCGGGTCGAATTTTATTGGAAGCAGTGTTTGGAGTTTTACAATCAAAAGCAGTATGACGCGGCTTTGACCTACTGTCAGGCAGCGGTGGAGTTTGCCCCGCATGCGGCATATCTTCAGATACTTGGGCAGGTCTATGCTGCAAGACAAGAATACACTCTTGCGCTAAAGACTTTTGACCGAGCGCTGCAAGCGGACACTGTGACGGAGAATATTGCTGGGTATGCGCACCGCGGAAAGATGCTCGTGTACCGCGAACTCGGTCAAGACGCTCAAGCGCAAACCGAGCTGCGAGCAGCGGCGCAATTGCTTCCGGATGAACCGTGGGTCCAAATTGCGCTGGGTGATTTCTATATTGAGCAGAAAGATTTTGCCGCAGCGCAAACTGTCTTTGAACATGTATTAACCCTCTCTGATGCACAGGCAAAAGATATTGCGGCAGATCGCTTGAAACAGTTGTCTGCTCTTCACCAATGATTGAAAACGTTGTCGCAAGTTCTGCTTCGCGTTCTACTCAAATTTCGACCGGCATTGCGCGTCTCTTTTCGGACTCGTTCATTTATGCTGTGGGTATCGCCGTTAACCAGGGCTTGCGCTTTCTCGTTTTGCCGCTGATTCTTCGGAATCTGGAACCGGCGCAGCTCGGGTCGTTTGATGCGGCGCGCAGCTTCTTGATAGTTGCCTCGCCGCTTGTTGCCCTGGGCATGGAATCCGCGGTTGCAATCCTATACAATCAGTTTCCAGATGACATACGGCGTCAACGCGTGTTGATGAGCACGGGGCTGGCAATAGTTACGATTGTCGCAAGTATCCTCTTGCTTGTGGGGTTATGGGGACAAACCTCATTGTATCAATGGGTCATGGGAGGGAACGGCAACCCGCTTGTATTGTCGCTTACGCTGGGGTTGACCGCTTTCTCGGCAATCACCGAATATACCCGCAATCTGCTGAAATGGCAGATGCGTCGTTTTGTTTTTGTGAGTTTGTTGATCGGAGAAGCTTTTTTGTCGCTGATCATTGGAGTCGGATTGGTGGTATTTGCTCAGCAGGGTATCGTGGGATGGATTCTTGCGTTATTCATCGCGAATTTGCTCACTCTATTCTTGGCGCTGATTTTGAATTATCGCGTTTGGCGCTTGCCGCAGTTTGGGAAATTTGCGCGCTTGCTTGTTATTCTCGGATTTCCATTTGCGCTGGTCTCGGCCGCTTCGCTTTTGATGCCGACCATCACGCGACAGGTTTTGGTGCATACAATCGGACTGGCGTCTGTCGGCATTTATGGCGTCGGCGAGCGTGTTGCTTATATGGTTGCCATCGTGCTTTCAGGTTTTTCGGTCGCGTGGGGCCCCTTTTATCTTGCTCGGCAACACGACCCTGACGCGCCGCGCCTCTATGGGCGCGCTGCGTTGGCATACTTGACAATTGCAACCTGGTGTGGTTTGGGAGTTGTGCTTGCCGCGCCCTGGCTCGTTTCTTTTTTGTCAGGCCCTACCTATCATAATGCCGTACAAATTGTTCTGCCGTTAGCGCTGTTGAATATCCTGTCAGGACTCGATTTTGTGGCAATGGGCGGGATTTATATCCGACAAAAGAGCTTTTTGATGATTCCGATCTATTTGTTTTCGAGCGCCGTTGCGTTAGGACTCGCTTTATTGCTAGTGCCGGAATTGCAAGAGGTCGGCGCGGCGTGGGCGGCGTTGGGTGGCAAGATCGCAGGATTGGGGATCGCGCTTTGGATTTCACAACGGCTCTTTCCGATTCGATGGGACGTATCAAAACTTGTGCGTCTTGCGCTTGTTTTTTTCGCGGCTTTGCTGATGGGAAACGCTGTCGCAGGCGCATTCACCGCCTGGATGATTCCAGTCCTATTGGCATTGACGCTCGTTTATCCAATCGCGCTGCGTATTTTAGGTGTGGTTGATCCCGCGCCGCTCTGGCGACACATTGAACAGCTTTATGCGCGAAGGACATGATATATTATGCGCGTAAATGTGCTCGGCGCCACGCTGAACTTTGGATATCACTTGACACGATGGATGCGCGAGTACGGAGTGGATGCGCGCTGTTACGCGTTTGATAATCAATTTGCGCGTGACCGCATAGAATGGGAAGCGAATCGCGATAAAGCAATTGATTCTTGGTACCATTTCAAACCGTCTCAACCAATACGTCGTCCTCTGTATCCATACCCGAAGCTGTTGCGCGAACTAGGGGCGTGCGATGTGTTATTAACCACGGGCGGCTATGAACCGATTCTGGCGCATCGCACTGGCAAACCGCATGCGATATGGAGTTTGGGCGGGGAGCTAGAGAGTCTACCGTTTGCGACAGCCAGTATGCATGCGCGCGCGTGCGCTTTTGTCCAGAAACGCGCGATTTGTTCTGCCAACTCTGTCATTTATTCAATGGTTTTTCAACGCGAGAGTTCGATTCAAAAGTTGGGATTGACTAGAACGCGATTTTTGCCCATACCGATGGGTCCACAGCTGTATCAACAAATGCCTCTCGCTCAAGCGCTTGCGATGACGCCCCCACTTTTCCGAGATGCCGATCTGGTCGTGTTCGCGCCGGCGCGTCATCAGATTGATCCGCGGCGGTATCATTACAAAGGGAACGAGCAATTGGTGCGCGGTTTTGCCGAATTTCGGCGCGCCTGGACAGGACGCGCGCGTCTAGTCATGGTTCAAAATGGCGAGTTTGAGGTAACGCAGCGGCTTGTGAATTCCTTGGGCTTGGAGGATTCAATCTCGATTGAACCTATGTACAACCGCGAGACGTTGCGCGCTATTTATAGTATGCCCAATGTTGTTGTGGCTGACCAATTTAATCGCGAAGCTGGATTCGGTTTCGCCGGTCTAGAAACTCTTTTTCATAGCCAAGTCCTCATCACAAGCTGGGATATCGCGCGGCATGCCGATGTATATGCCGAACCGGCGCCGATTCTTGGCGCTCGAAATGCAACGGAAATTACAGCCCGACTTGACGAGGCAGTAAAGTTGGGCGTTGAAGGGCGCAAACAACTAGGACATCGCGCGCGCGAGTGGGTTGTGCGTTACCATAGGTATGATGTGATTATTCCTCAACTCGTCGCAATTTTGCGGGGAATTCTTGATGTCTAACAAACTATCCGAATCTTATTTTTTACCGGTTATGGTTTTGGTGTCTTTGCCGCTAAACCTGAGCATGAGCGCGATCTGGACGCTTCCGTTTTCTTTTTTGGAGAGTCTTGCGTTTATTCTTGCAAACAGCATCTTGCTTGCTCTGCCGCTGGCTGATGCCTATCGTTATTATCAGAATGTAGATCGCCGCTTCACCAGTCTATTTGTCTCGGTGTGTTTGGTATACGCGATCTTTCTTCCTCTCGGCGCAATTCCTTCAGTCGGGTCAACAGACGCCCTGGCGCAGTATTTGCCACTCTTGGCTTTATCCTCTATGGATTTGTGGGAAGCGACGATGCTCACCGAAGCTATCCTCTTGGTTGCTTGGATTGTGATGCGCGCTGGCATGAAAGTGTCTTTTTCGTCGCGCAATACTGAACTGCGAAATCAAGACGATGAAACTGTGCGGGTACGTATTGGCAAGGTCACTATAGTTGTTGGCTTGTTTGCGCTCCTGATTGGGCTCTATAGTTATTTTGCTCTGATTGCGTCGCCAGAGCAATATCTGGCGCAGTTGGAGATTATTTCTGACCGCGGCAGCTCTCTAATGCCTGAGACCGGCAGCACCTTTATCGCATTAGGGCAAAATGCTTTGATTCCGGGCGTTTTGGCAATCCAGTTTGGTTTGATGGAAGCGAAATTATTAGGGCGCAACGGATTAATCGTATCGTACTTGATGTTGATGGGTTTGGTCATGGTATTGGGTTTGCCGTATGGTGGACGCGGCATGATGATCCAACCACTGCTCTTGTCGCTGATTATTTTAGAACGGCGCCGCCAACGGATCACATTCAAGTGGTTGCTTCCTATCGCGATAGTGATAACGGTAGTCCTGTTTGGCGTGCTTTATATGCGTCTCAATTCCGATCAATCCAGCTCGGAGCTTGATCCGCTGTTGGCGCGCGATACCGCGACGAGTCTCTTGGCAGGCGATTTGACTCGTTTTCCAGGCGCGCTTTTCCTTAGTAGTGAAGTGATTCGGTCTGGCCCGGTTGATGGGCAGACACTTTTTACGGGGTGGGTCAATCTTCTTCCAAACAGCTGGATTGGAGGCGAGCGTTACTGGCGAACTGAAGATGAAGTAATGCTCCGAACCCGTGGTTGGGTTAATCGTAACAATGCAATGATGCTTTCGATTCCTGCCGATTTATATTTTAATCTTGGGTGGTTGGCATTGATCCCCGGAATGTTTATGATGGGGCTTGTGTTGGGATTCGCGCGAAGATGGTTTGCCACCTTTCGAAATCTCCCGCAGGCGATTCTTGCGGCGTACTTGACGCTGATTTTGAGTACCAGTCTCACCATCAATCTCGCCATGTGGCCCGGAGTCGTGCTGGTTGGCTCTATTCCGATGGTCCTAATGTATTTGGCAATATTTGTGGTTGCGCGAGAAAAGAGCGGGACCGAGTCTGTACACCGCATTGCTCCAATCAATCCGTTCGTATCAGAAAAGAATGCTCCGTAAGGATCAGTCCGAGTGTGCGGCGCACTTTTATTTGCAAAGGATATTAGTGTGCTGCGTCGTTTGCGCACAGACCGAGAGCAGAGTGCGCCAAGGATGAGTAGCGAGCAGTAATGTAGAGGATATATGCATGATGAATCTGCGATCAAGTCGCCAACAATATTACTAGTTGGCGACTATATGTGGCAATGGTATCAGGAGGCTTGTGCGCGCGCTCTCGAACAGATTGGATGTCAGGTCGTCCGCTTTGGATGGTTCGCTGATTTCTGGCGTTGGGTACCAGGTCATACCGAGCCAGTTTATCATTCGATCTGCCATCGAGTCCAGTATCGGTATCAGCTTGGTCCGATTGTTCATCGAATCAATAAGCGGCTACTGTCCATTGCGACGCAGACCAAACCCGACATCGTGTGGTTTTATAATGTAACATTGATTTCGCCTGCCATCGTGAGAAAAATGCGAGAGTTGCTGCCTAACACCGTTTTTTGCCAGTACAGCAATGATAATCCATTTAGTCCTCTAGCAAGATCGGGCTTATGGCGATACTATATCGAGAGCATTCCTTATTTTGATATTCACTTTACCTACCGTCACAGCAACATTGCGGATTATTACCGTTTTGGCGCATATCGCGTGGAATTGTTCAGATCGTATTTTATTCCAGAAGAAGATTACCCAACACCGAAAGAGGAAATACCGGAGCGATTCAAGTGCGACGTCGCCTTTGTTGGACATTATGAAGACGACGGTCGAATCGAGTATCTCGACGCAATCTGCCATGCGGGTTTTAATCTAAATCTATTTGGCAGCGGTTGGCAAGGCGCATTAGCAAAGCTAGGGACGGAATCTCTTTTGCGCCGCCAATATCCAATTTCACCGGTTTTTGGCGCGGATTATCGCTATGCAATCTGTGGCGCCAAGGTGGCGTTGTGTTTTTTTTCCAAGCTCAATTGCGACACTTATACCCGGCGTAGTTTTCAGATTCCGGCTATGCGAGTCGCAATGCTCAGCGAGTATACAGACGACATGGCTAATCTTTTCCATCCGGATCAAGAAGCATGTTATTTCCGGACAAGCGCTGAGCTGCTGGAGCAATTACGTCATTTGTCACGAGATGAAAGTTTTCAAAATCGAGTAGCAGTCGCTGGATACAAAAAAGTATATGACGATAACCATAGTGTTGTGGGGCGGATGGAGGCTTGGCTAAACCAAGTCTCGCAGATGCGCAGATGAGTAGATGAGTTGTCCCAAAGGATTCTTTCCATGCAACCTCGGATAGTGTGGTTTTCAACTGCGCGATCCCCATATAATGATTATCTTTTTAGCGAACTTGCGCGGCAGTCGAATTTGACTGTCTACCATCGTATGGAAAAACTTGGGTCGCATCCGTGGGAGTTGCTTAATCCCGGTTATGACAGCCAACCGCTTCAGGGCCGATTCGTTACAGCTCTTGAAGCGGCTCGACATGCCGATCTAGTTGTGGTGGCTGGGTGGAACAGCATACGATTCTTGCTGATTAGTTTACTTGTTCCTTGCAAGGTCCGCACGTCTTTCTGGACAGATACTCCTTATCCAAACCCACACGGGGTTATTCACGACTTGCTAAGAATGCTAATTATTCGATATGTTTTCTTGCGTTTTGATCGCATATGGGCCACAGGACTGCCCGGTTGTCAAGCGCTGTGGGCTCTGGGTTGTCCAGTGTCCAAGACAGACTCGCTTCCATTTTTTATGAACACGGTTGCGGTAGAGCAGTTACGGGATAGGAATAAAATAACCAAGTTCAGACTTGATCACGGCTCTGAAACTAAAATAGCGGTATTATGCGCCGGACAATTAATCCCCTCCAAGCGATATGATGATGCAATCCGGGCGATGAGTTTATCAACTAGCGATATAGTATTATGGATTGCGGGTGATGGCCCCCAGGTGAAATATTTAGCCGAGCTAACTAGATCATTAAAATTAGACGAGCGCGTCAAGTTTTTGGGATGGCTGCAGCCAGAGGAAATTGCCCTAGCTATGGACGCGTGTGACATCTTCTTGCACCCGGCAGAGCTGGATCCTTTTCCAACGGTTGTTCTCGATGCTATGTCTAGAGGAAAGCCCGTGATAGGGAATTTTACGTCTGGTTCTATCGCAGATCGGGTTCGAGATGGCTGGAATGGTTATATCGTTCCCCTGGGCGATATCGCAGCAATCGCGGATCGTGTAAATCAATTCGCTATTGATCGAAAACAAATAACAGACTTTGGATTAAATGCGCGGGCTACAGCATTAGCGCATCCAGTCCTTGATGGGATAGCAATGATATTGGGTGCGCTCGCCTAATCATGAATCCAAGTCTTGTTGTCGGTATTGACGCGTCTCGTATGCGCTCCGGCGGAGGTCGTGCCCATTTGATAGGGATTCTCTCTCATGCCGATCCAACAGCGCATGGAATTGAGCGCGTTCACCTGTGGTCTTTTCCGGATCTTCTGAGTGCAATACCCGATTATCCTTGGTTGGAGAAGCACTCGCCTCCTGCGTTAGTAGGATCCCTGTGGCGTCAACTCCAGTGGCAAGCTTTTCGTCTGACAGACCAAGTTAGACAAGCTGGCTGTGACATTCTCTTTACCGCGGATGCGTCCACTCTTTGTCGGTTCAAACCACAGGTCGTGTTGAGCCAAGACATGCTCTCGTACGAACCGGGTATCATGCAGCTATTCGGCTGGGGAAGGGCGCGCTTTCGACTGTTGGCTATTTTGTGGATGCAAAATAATGCTTTTCGCCGCGCTGATGGCGTTATCTTTCTGACTCGTTACGCCGGCAATGTGATTCAACAATCATGTGGCACACTCCCGCGAGTAGCATACATTCCACACGGTGTCGGCGATAGTTTTCAGCAGATTCGCAGACAAGCGGAATGGCCGCAACCGGGTGAACGCCCGATCCGCTGTTTGTACGTTTCTAATGCGGCGCTCTACAAACATCAATGGGAGGTAGTGCGTGCGGTTGAGTCCCTTCGCGCTAAAGGCGCGGATATTGCTTTGACGTTGGTTGGCGGCGGTTCGGGCAAAGCGCAAAAGAGACTAGATAAGCAAATTGCCATATCCGATCCGCAGCGCATGTATATTACGCAGGATGAGTTCGTCTCCCAGTCCAAGTTACAGGATTATCTAGCAAGGGCTGACCTTTTTATATTTGCCTCAAGCTGTGAAAATATGCCAAATACGTTAATCGAGGCGATGGCGGCAGGATTGCCGATTGCATGCTCTGATCGAGGCCCTATGCCGGAGATACTCGTTGACGCAGGACTCTATTTTGATCCTGAGGATTATATTTCGATTGCCGAGGCAGTTCGAAAATTGATTAACGAGCCGTTATTGAGAAATCGTCTCGCCGCTCAAGCCAAATGTCTTTCCCAACAATATTCATGGCCGCGCTGCGCCGATGAAACTTGGGCATTTATCGCGGAAACCGCGCGAGAAACAAAATGATCATAGCGCGCCCTTATCAGTTTTGCGCCAACTGCGTAATGGATACCAGCGATCCGCAGATTGTCTTTGATGAAAATGGTGTTTGCGATCATTGCAACGATTTCCGAACCAACGTTCAGCCCCGATGGGATACGAGTGAACAAGGACACAAGAAACTTGAAGCGATTGTCCAGTCCATTAAGCAGGCAGGAAAAAGCCATGATTTTGACTGCCTGCTTGGCTTGAGCGGCGGCATGGACAGCTCCTATATGCTCCATGTGATGGTCACAGAGTTCGGATTGCGACCGCTCGTGTTTCACGTGGACGGGGGTTGGAATTCTGAACTGGCTGTTCATAACATTAACGTTTTAATTGACAAACTCGGTCTTGACCTTTATACGGAGGTGATCAACTGGGACGAGATGCGCGATTTTCAGCTTGCGTGGTTCAAATCCGGCGTACCTCATATTGACATCCCCCAGGATCACGCATTTGTTGCCACTCTCTACAATTTCGCTGACAAGTACCATATCAATTACATTCTGAACGGCGGCAATATCTCGACCGAGGTGGTGCGCTATCCTATCGAGTACTATTACTTTGGCACTGACATGCTCCATATCCGCGATATCATGCATCGGTACTCGACTATAAAGATGAATACCTATCCGTTCAGTTCGATCTACAGACACAAGATCTATCTTCGATATGTACGGAGAGTGCAGGTCATCAGGCCGTTAAACCTTTTGCCCTACATCAAATCAACAGCCGTCGATCTGCTGGAGACACAATATGGCTGGAAACCATATCCGCAGAAACACTTTGAGTCTCGTTTCACTCGCTTCTTTGAGGGTTACTGGCTGGCAGAGCGCTTTGGCTTTGACGTGCGCCGCGTCCAGTTTTCCAGTCTTATCCTAACGGGTCAGATGTCCCGAGAACAAGCCTTGCGAGAATTGGAACAACCGCCCTATGATCCAAAGACCATCGCTCATGATTTCACGTATATTGCCACCAAACTAGGGATTTCGGATGACCAATTGCGCAGCTATTTCGAAATGCCGAAAAAATATTACTGGGATTATCGTAATCAGCAGAGCGTTCTTAGCCTAGGACGCAAAGCGCTCACTGCTCTGGGGTTGGATCGGGGAGGGGTACGGTGATAGGGATAGTGGATTATGGGCTTGGCAATATCCGCGCCTTTCTGAATATCTACAAAACTCTCAATATTCCTGCAGCGGCAGTTAGAACGGCGGAGGAACTTGCTAATGCCGACCGCGTCATTTTGCCCGGTGTTGGTTCGTTCGACTGGGCGATGGAATGTCTGAATGCCTCAGGAATGCGAGATATGCTTGACGAACTAGTGTCGCGCAAGAAGCGTCCCGTATTGGGCGTCTGTGTGGGTATGCAGATGCTGGCGCGGCGTAGTGAAGAAGGACGGCTGCCCGGTTTGGGCTGGATCCCTGCGGATGTGAGGCGCTTTGACGAAAGCGGATTCACCCAACAGACCCATTTACCTCACATGGGTTGGAATGATGTTGCGCCGAATGCGACAGACAGTCTGTTTCGCGGCATAGAATATCCCAGATTCTATTTTCTGCACTCGTACTATTGCGCGCTGGATAATGACGAGCATATTCTCGCTACGACCGATTATAATGGCAAGTTTGTTTCTTCTGTATGCGCTGATCATGTGTTTGGCGCTCAGTTTCATCCAGAGAAAAGCCATCACTGGGGTGTTCAGCTCCTAAAGAACTTTGCGGAGCTTTGAGAAATGCTGCGCCCTAGAATTATTCCTTGTCTTTTGGTTAAAAATGGCGGTCTCGTCAAAACGGTCCGTTTTGGCAGTCCAAAATATGTCGGAGACCCGATCAATACCGTTCGTATTTTCAACGAAAAAGAAGTTGATGAAATCATCATCGCCGACATTGACGCAACGGCGCATAACCGTGAGCCAAACTATGATATGATCCGAAACCTTGCGGCAGAATGTCGCATGCCACTTTGCTATGCGGGCGGAGTCAAGTCGCCGAATCAGGTCGAGCGGATTATCAGTCTTGGCGTTGAGAAAGTTGGGATTAGCAGCGGAGCTGTACAGACGCCTGCGTTGATTTCTGAATCCGCCAAACGAGTGGGAAGCCAGAGCATAGTAGTCGTTATGGATGTAAAAAAAAGTGGCGATTCTGATCGTTATGAGATTTATACCCATAATGGCACGCGTCAAACAAAAATTGATCCGATTGAGTTTGCGAGACTTGCAGAGACCCTTGGATCTGGGGAAATTCTAGTCAATTCCATTGACCGCGATGGCGAAATGAAGGGATACGATCTGAATCTCATAGATCAAGTTCGTGGCGCTGTGAATCTACCGCTTTCTGTGCTCGGCGGGGCAGGTTCCCTGAAAGATATCGAGGATTTGATCTGCCGCTACGGGATTATCGGGGCTGCTGCTGGTAGTCTCTTTGTCTTTAAGGGAAAGTATCGCGCCGTGCTGATCAATTATCCAGGTCGCACTGAAAAGGATGCTCTCTGTTCCAATGGGATGAGCGCGTGGTAAACCCGATTCAATGCGACTCCTGACCCTTTCGCAATGGTATGACCCCGAACCAAATTTCAAAGGTCTTGCGTTAGCGACTGCGCTGCAAGCCAAAGGACATACGGTAACGGCAGTCACCGGTTTTCCCAACTATCCCAGCGGTAAAATTTATCCCGGCTACCGTTTGCAGTGGCGGCAATGGGAAACTATGAATGGCGTTCGCGTCTTGCGCGTACCGCTCTATCCCGACCACAGCTATTCCAGCGTCAAACGAATTCTCAACTATGCCAGTTTCGCGCTCTCGGCGTCAACGCTCGGCGCGGCGCTATGCGGTCCCGCCGATGTAATGTGGGTCTATCATCCTCCGCTCACAGTTGGCATTCCCGCGTGGTGGATTGGTCTCTTGCGCCGCATCCCGTTCGTTTACGAAGTCCAAGATCTGTGGCCCGAGACACTCGCGGCGACTGGGATGTTTCGTTTGGCAGTCGCCGCGAGCTGGATGAATCGTCTAGCGCAATTTGTGTACCGCCGCGCGGCGGCGATTACAGTGATTTCACCCGGATTCAAACGGAACCTGATCGCCAAAGGCGTGCCCGCCGAGAAAATTCACGTCATTCCCAACTGGGCGGACGAGGAGCTTTATCGTCCCGTCGCGCGGGATGAGAATCTGGCTTTTGAATCGGGATTAGCGAATCGCTTTAATATCATGTTTGCCGGGAACATCGGCGCGGCGCAGGCGTTGGAAACTGTGCTGGAGGCGGCGGAACTGCTGCGCGATTTGCCGCGCGCGCAATTTGTTTTAATCGGCGATGGCGTGTCGGTTAAAACGCTGCGACAGGCGACACAGGAACGCGGTCTGTCGAACGTGCGCTGGATTGATCGCCAACCGGCGGAGCGAATGTCGCATTGGTTTGCGCTTGCCGATGTCATGCTCGTTCATCTCAAGCGTGACCCGTTGTTTGAGATTACGATACCGAGCAAGACGATGGCATATCTCGCTTGTGGTCGTCCGATATTGTGCGCCGTTGCCGGCGATACCGCCGACCTTGTGCGTTCTGTCGGCGCGGGAATCACCTGCGCGCCCCAAGACCCAGCAGCATTAGCGCAAGCAGTGCGCGATTTGTATGCGATGTCGTGTGAACAGCGTGAGGCGATGGGTGAAGCGGGACGACGCGCATTTCTAGAGAATTACACCCAGGCAGTTCTAGTGAATCGTTACGAAGCGTTGTTCAAGGATGTCGTCGCGCGAGCGCAAAAACATTGAGCGTTCTATGAATTTCTATACGCGTTTTGGCAAACGTTCTCTTGACCTAGGATTGAGTTTGTCAGCGCTGCTCTTACTCGCGCCGTTACTTGTGATTCTTGCGCTGTTTGTGCGCGTCAAACTCGGCGCGCCAATCCTCTTCCGCCAACCCCGCCCCGGTCTGCGCGGCAAGCCCTTTATCCTCTACAAATTCCGCACCATGACCGACGCGCGCGACGCGCAGGGCAATCTCTTACCCGACGCGCAGCGACTGACCGCGTTTGGGCGATTCTTGCGCAGCGCCAGTTTGGACGAGTTGCCCGAACTGTTCAACGTTATAAAAGGGGAAATGAGTCTGGTCGGTCCGCGTCCGCTGCTGATACAATATCTGGAGCGGTATACCCCGGAACAAATGCGCCGCCATCACGTCTTGCCGGGACTCACTGGTTGGGCGCAAGTGAACGGGCGCAACGCGCTGACGTGGGAACAAAAGTTTGAATTGGATGTGTGGTATGTGGAGCATCAATCATTCTCGCTCGATTTGAAAATAATCTTTATGACCGCATGGAAAATCCTCAAGCGCGAAGGCATCAATCAAACCGGACAGGCGACTGCTCAAGAATTTATGGGGAGTCGCTTCTGAAACGTGAGCACAATCATTATCGGCGCGGGCGGTCACGCTCAGGTTATAGCAGATATCTTGTTATTGTTGCAGGAACAAAACAGTCTCTATCAACCCATCGGCTACTTGGACGATAACCCTACGCTCACCGGGCAAAGTTATTTGGGTTTGCCGGTGTTGGGAACGCTCAAGTCCCTGTCGCATATTCCACACGACGCCGTTATCATCGCAATTGGTGATAATAAAAGTCGCCAATATCTATTTCAAAAACTTCAAAGTCGCGGCGAGCAATTCATTACTGCTTGTCATCCACGGGCTGTTCTCGCGCCCAATGTCCATATTGGTCCCGGCGGCATGATTTGCGCAGGCGTTGTCGTGAATCCGAGCAGCGCCATTGGAGCGAATGTAATTTTGAACACAAGCTGTTCGGTGGATCACCATAATCAAATTGGCGACCATGCGCATATTGCTCCCGGCGCCCATTTAGGTGGACAAGTATCCATTGGAACAGGTGCGTTCATAGGCATTGGCGCTACAGTTATGCCGCGTCAGAGCATCGGGGCATGGAGCATCGTCGGCGCCGGCTCGGTAGTGACCCGCGACGTGCCAGATGGGTTGACCGTCGTCGGCGTTCCCGCCAAACCACTTGAGAAAAGATAATCAAACAATGCGCATTTCCATGTCCTCGCCCGACATCACCCCCGCCGATGTCGCGGCGGTCAATCAGGTATTGCAAACGACTACCCTCAGCATCGGTCCCCAGATCGAAGCGTTTGAAAAAGCGACGGCAGAATATGTCGGCGCCGCGCACGCCGTCGGCGTCAATTCCGGCACGAGCGGTTTGCATCTCGCCGTGATTGCCGCAGCTGTACAGGAAAATGAGCTTGTCATTACGTCGCCGTTCTCGTTTGTCGCTTCGGCAAACGCTATCCTTTACGAACGCGCCATCCCTGTTTTCGTGGATGTGGATCCCAAGACCGGTAACCTTGACCCATTGCTTGTCGCTGAATGCGCCTCTGATCTCACGCGCGGCGGTTCCGCTGCTGACAAATGGCTGCCGCCGTCAATCAAAAATCAAAAATCAAAAATCAAAAATTTAACAGCTCTCCTCCCCGTTCACGCGTATGGTCAGCCCGCCGACATGGACCCAATTCTCGCCGCCGCGCGCCAATACGATTTAGCCGTAATCGAAGACGCGTGCGAAGCCATCGGCGCCGAATACAAAGGACGCAAGGCAGGCACTCTTGGCGCTGCGGCGATTTTTGCTTTTTATCCCAACAAACAAATGACGACCGGCGAAGGCGGGATGCTCGTGACAGATCGCAAAGATTGGGCGAACCTGTTTCGCTCGCTCCGCAATCAGGGGCGCGATGTATTCGACGGATGGCTCAATCACACGCGGCTCGGTTACAACTATCGGCTCGACGAAATGAGCGCGGCGTTGGGCTTGGCGCAAATAAAACGCCTTGACGAATTGCTCGCCAAACGCGCCCGCGTCGCCGAGTGGTACAACGAGCGTCTGGCGAAGCAAGAATGCATCGAACTGCCGTACCTCGCGCCGACGACCACGCGCATGTCGTGGTTCGTCTATGTCATTCGCGTCAAACCGCCCGCGTCGCGCGATGAAATAGTGCGCCGACTCGCCGCCGTCGGCATCCCCAGCCGTCCCTACTTTACGCCGATTCATTTGCAGCCGTTTTATCGCGACAGGTTCGGTTATCAGCGCGGCGCGTTTCCCGTCACCGAATATCTGGGCGATGTCGCGTTGGCGCTGCCGTTCTCTAGCGTAATGACAGAGGCGCAGGTTGATTTTGTGTGCGAAAATCTACTCAGAGCGCATTTGAATATTAGTGAGCAGTGGTAAGACGACGGAGCAAACGGCGAATGGACGCGAGATAGACGACCCCTTCACTACTTTTGGTACACCGTT